>JBFWYF010000874.1:0-3569 GCA_050186685.1 Pirellulaceae bacterium | reverse complement strand
TTTCGGGCCTCGGTCCGTTGTCAGAATTCCCCGGGCCGCTGCCAGGAATGCTGACTCGTCCGCTGCCAGGCGACTCGCTGCAGCGGCTATGCCGTTACCGACGCGATCCATCGGCAGGAAGACGCCGATGACGCCCGTCGACATGACGAGGGCCTGGTTCGGCGTGGCGCCCACCGCGGTCGCAGCCAGGCGGCACATTTCATGAGCATCCGCTAGTCCCCGCTCCCCCGTACACGCATTCGCGTTGCCGGAGTTGACGACGACCACTCGCGCGGCCTCGAGCGGAGTGCGCATCCGGTCGACCGCGACGGGCGCCGCGAATACCAGGTTCTGCGTGTAGACTCCCACGGCCACCGCTGGGCGATCTGCGACAAACAAGCTCAGGTCTTCCTTGGCCGGATCCTTCTTGATCCCGCAATGAACACCTGCCACACGGAAACCACGGGGAAGGGCAGGGAGTGTCATGGTTAACTCCTTCGAGTGCGACGGATACGGGGACCCTTGCGGCTCGCCGGCCCGGCCTGCCGCGCCGGCGGGCGCTCAGAGCAATCCCATGGATTCCGGAAAACCGTGCATCAGGTTGAAGTTCTGAACGGCAACTCCCGATGCGCCTTTCAACAGGTTGTCGGTGCAAGCCAGAATGATCAGCTGGCCGCGCGCGATCCGGAGCGAAATGTCGCAAAAATTCGTGTACGCCACGTCCTTCGTTGCGGGCAGGTGGTCGACCACGCGGACAAACGTCTGTCCAGCGTAAAACTCCCGCATGACTCGCAACAGTTCGTCTTCGGTGGCCGGGCGCGTCTGCTTCGCATAAATCGTGCACAAGATGCCGCGATCCATCGGCACCAAGTGGGGCGTGAAAACAACCTGGACATCCTGCCCGCTCGCCAGACTTAGAATCTGCTCGATTTCGGGTGTGTGACGGTGATTTCCTACCGAGTAGGCGGAAATGCTCTCGTTGCACTCCGGAAACAGAGTCGTCAGCTTCGGCGTGCGGCCGGCACCCGACACACCACTCTTCGCATCAATGATAATTCCCTGCGGCGCGACCCAGCCGCCTGCTACCAACGGTGCCAGGGCGAGAATCGAGGTACTGGTGTAGCACCCCGGATTGGCGATGAGCTTCTGTTGCTTGATCTGTGCGCCGAACAGTTCCGGCAATCCGTAGACAACCTGCCCTAGCCGCTCCGGGTCTGGATGGGTATGGCCGTACCAATGGGCGTAGGATGCGGCGTCGCGCAACCGGTAATCGGCGCTAAAATCAATAATCCGCTTCGAACCGTCGGCGATCTTCATAATGGCCTGCGCCGAGGCGGCGTGCGGCAAACAGCAGAAAATGCAATCCGCACGCTCGCGAAGCTCTTCGGGCGTCAAATCTTCCAGGTGCAGATCCAACCGGCCGGACAGCTGGGGATGCACGGAGGCCACCGGCGGTCGTCCTTCCTGACGGCTCGTCAGCGCACTGATTTCCACATGGGGATGGCGCAGTAACAGCTTGATCAGCTCCAGGGCCGTGTAGCCCGTGGCACCCAGAATTCCCACTCGCACCATCTTCCTATCTCCCCTCGACGGCTGCGGGTCGATCGAGCTTCGCGAGCAACTCCGCTAGCATCATGCTCGTCGCACCCCAGATTCGCCTCCCCAGGAACTCCACATGAGGTGCCCGAAACACCAGCCCACGCCGCTGTACCTGGTGCTCCCCGCGGCAAGCCGCGTCTCGCCACACGCCGAGCGGCATATCCAGGACGCAGGCAACCTCGGCGGGGTTCGCCCGGAACACGGGCCGTTCCGCCGCCACGGCCACGCACGGCGTCACCAGGAATCTACTCGCATAAATGTACATCGAGGTCAGGCGCCCGCACAGGCGGACCCGTTCCGCCGGCACGCCGAGTTCTTCGTCCAGTTCCCGGAGGGCGGCCATCTCCGAGGATTCACCCGGCTCCACGCAGCCGCCTGGAAACGACACCTGGCCGGAATGGATGGTGCCGTCCGTCGGGCGTTCGATCAGCGGTACGTACAGTTCGTCGCCGTCCCGATAGAGGAGCACGAGCACCGCGGCGCGCCGGGCCCCTGGGGGCGGCGGCATCCGATGACGGCCGTACGTCAGCTCCGGTACGAACGCGGACCACGAGGCATGGGCATCGAACGGCTCGCCCAGCTTTTCCGTCACCCACTCCGCCAACGTGTCCACAGGCCCGTTTCCATCTACGGTGACCACGGCGAGACGAACTCGGCCGGCTTCACCGCGACCACCGAACAAGGCACTCGATCGACGAGTACCTCGGCCGTATTGCCAATCAACATGCCGGAGAGTCCCGAACGACCCACGGTGCCCAGGACCAGCATGTCGAACTGCTGATCCACGACCAACCGCGCAATCTCGTCTTCCTCCGAACCTCGCAGCAGATGGACTTCCGGCGCATCCGCGGATATGCCCAGCGGCGTCAGCAGACGCGCCAGGCGGGCCCGTGCCTGCTCCACTTCTTCCTGGACCAGCGCATCGAATTCTTCCCGCTTCATGTAGTCCTTGATGAGACGTTCGCCATACACGCTCCACACATAGGCCACGTGGACCGGCGCCGACGAGAGCCCCTGGGCGGCTTCCAGAATATCCCGGTTCAGACGACCGTGGCGTTCATCGGCCGGCATGACATCGACCGCCGCGACCACCTTCCGGACCCCCGTGCCGGACCGTGGCCGATAAGCCCACACCGTGCAGGGACAGAATCGCAGCAGCCGAATGGCAGTCGACCCCAGCAGACCCGTCCGCGGGCTTTCCGCACCCTTGGCCACCTTGATGACCAGATCGTGCTTCCCGCTCGTCACCTCGGCGATCAAGGCCGCCGACGTGCGCCCTGTCAGAACCTTGGCGCTCGCGGAAACGCCCATCTGCCCGGCCGCTGCAGCCAGCGCATCGATCTGAGCCTGCTTCTTTTGGACGAGCAGTCGCTGCATTTCGGCATAGTCCGGCTTGCCCCCCGCCACACGTGCCGGCAGGTCCGGCACCAGCTCGACGACTGTCAAGCTCGCGCTGTGTGCCTGAGCGAGCTGCGTCGCCTCGCGCCACAGCATTTGAAAGTCCGTGCGCGTATCGACGTGGACCAGGATACTGCGAAACTGCTTCATGTTTTCCCTTCCCTTCACCGCGCGCGAAACGGCCGACGACGACCGCCTCGGCGCCCAAAACCGGCGTCGCCACCAAGGTACCGCTCCAAGCCCGCGGCGTACAGGCAGCCAAGGGCGCCCAGCCGAACAAGGTCTTGCTAGTAGCCCCTTTCGCCAGAAAGGGAGCGGGCAGAGTTCGGGATAGGGAGGAGGACGCGGAGCCGCCGGGCCCGGCGGACCACTCTCGGCGGACCACTCTCGGCGGACCACTCTCGGCGGACCACTCTCGGCGGACCACTCTCGGCGGACCACTCTCGGCGGACCACTCTCGGCGGACAACCTTCGGCGGGCCACCCTCGGGCGGGAACCAGCTCAGGCGGGCATCCGCAACACCTTGGCGCCCCGCACATGCTGCCGCTTCAGCTCCACCAGCGCCCGATTGGCCTCGGTCCAAGGATACTCGA
>JBFWYF010000873.1:0-3570 GCA_050186685.1 Pirellulaceae bacterium | reverse complement strand
GATGTGTCCGCAAATGATTCCGTCGCAGAAATACTGGCGCGCATGCTCGGCTAGCCGCTCCTCGAACTGGCTGACAAACCGCACCGCCTGTTTCACGGACAGCTTCAAGCGGGCACTGAACTGCAGTTCCGACAGCCGCAGGCCCCGGCGAACCCGATTGATCGTCGCGTTCGCCCATAAGATGACGTCGTATAGACTGGACCCGACGTGGGAGAGCCAGCCAAAGCGCCGTTCGACTTCGTCGAACTGATCACCGTGCAGCACCAAGAACCTGCGCTGGTCGGCGGCGGTATGAATGAACTCGTCCGCAATCTGCACGAAGCCAAAGTCGTGGAGGAAGTGGCGGAGAAAGTCATCGTGGTTTCCCGGAGCATAGTAGAGCTGCGTGCCCGACTCACGGAGTGCCATCAGCCGGTGAAAGATCCGTAAGTAGGCGGATTGCCAATACCAGCGCTTCCGCAGTTTCCAGCCGTCAATGAAATCCCCCACGATGTAAAGGTGCTCTGGCTGGTGCGCTTCGAGAAACTGAAGAAATCTGTCCGCCTGAGAGAATTTGCAGCCCAAATGGACGTCGCTCACGAAAACGGTCCGCAGGCGACTTCGTGTCGCACGCATTCTGTGAGGCATGTCGGGTTCCTGGGATGAGGATCCTGCCATTTACCAACGCCGCTGCAAACCTACGCCTCCCGCGCTAGCGTTCGATAAAGGCCGAATAAATTCTCGCTGCAATTCCATCCCTACCAATGGTTTCGCACGGCCTATCGACACCCTTTCCACCGCGCGGGGCGTACTGGTGGCCTCGACCGCGCAGCGCGGCCGGCTGCGAGGTCCACGCAATCGCCGTTTAACTCGTTCTTTACGCGAGCTTCGTGCGTGATTCACCTCGGCCCTTACCTTCTGTCGTAGCTGAGCTGCCAGAAGGACCGCTCCGGCCGACGGCCCATCTGAACAGCCCCCGCTGATATGCCTCCCAGGCGGCAGCGGGTCAGCGGAAGCGCCCCGGTATACCCGCGTTCTGCTGATGCTATGTGCTCGTAGGAATTTTCAGGAGAGTCAGAAACATGTCCGTTACACCTCAGCGCAGTCGCGGCTTTACGCTGGTCGAACTGCTGGTCGTCATTGCCATCATTGGCATTCTAGTCTCGCTCCTGCTGCCGGCCGTGCAGTCGGCGCGGGAAGCCGCCCGTCGCATGCAGTGCAGCAACAATCTGAAGCAGATCGGTCTGGCCATGCACAACTATCACGACAGCTACAAATCGCTGCCGATGGGCTTGGTCGGCAATGGACCAGGCCAGCCCCCGGGATTCTCTGCTGATGACGGCTTCGGATGGGCCTGCATGATTCTGCCCTACTTGGAGCAAACCGCCCTGTACGACCGCGTCAAGCCTAACGGCATCCCATCGGTGTTCAATCGATTCCACACCGGAAATCCGGCAGCCCTGGGATTCTCACCCGGGCCGAACACGGCACCATGGCCCGGCGGCGAAACGGTGCTCACCGTCTACAAGTGCCCCTCGTCGATCCTGCCAGGCACGATCCCCGCGAACTGGAATTTTCCAGGCCGTGGTAACCTGCCCGTCGAGACTGGAGCTCGCAACACCTGGTGGCGCGGTTATGCCACGAACGACTACAAGGGGTGTGGCGGCAGCTGCTACGGCGATGACGGCGTGATTCAAAAGCACTCCGAAATCCCCGGTGGGCGCAAGATCGCCGACATCATCGACGGCATGAGCAACACGGTGATGGTCGGCGAGTCTTCCATGGTCAACGCGAACACGACCCGTATCGTCGATTGGCCGGTCTGGATTGGCGGTCTGGGCGATGATGAGCAGATTCGTATCAATGGCCGAACGTCCGCCCCTATCAATTGCGGCGTTCGTCGCGGCAACTGGACAACTTGGATCAGCGACGATTGTGCGTTCAGCATGCATCCGGGTGGGGCTCAGTTCGTCTTTTGTGACGGCTCCGTGCATTTCCTAAGCGAGAGCATTGCCATTGCCAACTATTGCAGCATGCACTCCGTCAACGATGGCAACCCCATTGGCCAGTTTTAATCGTCGGCCCAACGACTAGAGAGTGAGCAGATCTGTATGAGAAATGCATGTGTGATTTCGATGGCTGTCTCCGTTGTCCTGATGACGGGTTGCGGAGCGGGTGGTGACTTTCCGGTCGCTGTCGCAACAGGCACGGTGATGTGCGAAGGGAAGCCAGTGCCGCATGCCATGGTGTTTTTCGAACCGCTGGCGACCGGCAACTCCGCGCTTGCCGGCAAGCAAGGCACAGCTGTTGCCGATGACAGCGGCAAGTTCGTCATCTCGACCTACGGTGAACAGGACGGCGCTGTGATCGGCAAGCATCGCGTCCGTGTCAGCGCACCGAACCGCGATATGCATCCTGACTTTGCGTGTGACTGCGAACTCAACGCGGAAAAGGATGTAATGGAGGTCGAGGTGAAGAAGGGCGAGAAAAACGAGTTCGAAGTCGTTCTTCAGAAGAAGGCGCCCCGGGCCAAGCCGAGTCTCGAGGAACTGGAAGCGCAGGAAGAAGCTCGGCAGGCCGCCGCCGAGAAGCGCGAGTGACAGCTGGACATCACGCCACGTCGGCACGATCTCGCCACCGCGAGCTGGCGCCGCACCTTTATCCATTTGGAGCAGCGAAATGCGTCCTGGAATGATCGCCGGACTTCTGGCTTGCTGGGGGTGCGCCGCCAACTTGCTGGCGCACGAAGGGCATGCGCCCCCGCCCAAGGCAAAACCCGCCGAAGTGTACAAACCCACGGTGCTGCCGGATCGCATCGTTTTGACATGGGCCGACGACCCGGTTCATACACAAGCTGTGACCTGGCGCACTTCCACGGAGGTCGAACACGGACTGGCCGAAATCACGGTCGCCGAGGCGAACCCCGGTTTCCCGAAGCAGGCTCGCCGAGTGGACGCCGTCACCGTGCCCCTGACGACGGACCTCAGCGCCGCCCACTATCACTCCGTGCGGTTCGTCGATCTCGAACCGGCGACGAAATATGCTTACCGCGTAGGCGACGGCGTGAACTGGAGCGAGTGGTTCCACTTCGCGACGGCCAGCGACAAGCCGCAGCCGTTTTCGTTCATCTATTTCGGCGATGCCCAGAATGACATCCGCTCGATGTGGTCCCGGGTTATTCGCGAAGCTTACAGCGACGCGCCCAAGGCAAAATTCCTGCTGCACGCCGGCGACCTGATCAATAACGCTGAGTCAGATGCCGAGTGGGGCGAGTGGTTCGGCGCGGGGCACTGGCTGAACGCCATGATTCCGAACGTACCGGTCCCAGGCAACCACGAGCAGGCCCGCGGACCGAACGGGCGCCGCTTGAGCCACCACTGGCGACCGCAGTTCACGCTGCCCGAGAATGGTCCGCCGGGACTCGAGGAGTCGTGTTACACGTTCGTCTATCAGAACGTGCGCTTGATCGGGCTGGACAGCAACCGCGAGCTGGACACGCAGCGCGCCTGGCTGGATGAGGTACTGACGAGCAATCACTCGGAGTGGGTGGTCTGCACCTTCCACCACCCGGTCTTCTCGACGGCCAAAGAA
>JBFWYF010000872.1:0-3573 GCA_050186685.1 Pirellulaceae bacterium | reverse complement strand
CTGACGTCGCGAATGGTTCCCGATCACCCGTCGCAAACCAGGCCAGCTCGTCGAGATCCACCAGGTTGTCAGTGCCCGCCAGCGAGACCGATAGAGAGTGCAGTGTGACGGCCTCCCCCGGGGGAATTTCGAACGTCACCCGCAACATCGGGCCGTGATCATTGCGAATCAACAGGGGATAAACGGGACGAAACGTCGTGGCCATCAGAGCCGGTGCGCTCTCGCTGCACGACGCTGCGCCTGCAAAGTGAAGCAGCACCCCGGCAGCGATCGCGACCACACCCCGCCAGCTTCGCGGACGCCTGGACGTACTCGAATGGACAGACACAGCATTCTCTCCACTACGGGTTAAACGAGTTGTCCACGCGCGACTTATCTCGGACCTGTGCGGCGCGAATCCGCTGAAGGTCTCTCCGCTGGCGCGACGCGCATATAATGGTCCGCCGACCGCCCGGTGACCAGCTCGCAGGCGTGGATTTGCCAGACGCCCGGCGTATCGTTCGCGGCTACGTCGATCGGAACGCGGAGTTCGCCCTGCGCTGCACCATAATAGCCGCTTCTTTCCGCGACTCGTCCATTCGGATCGGTAATCACGAGCTCCAAGGGAACGACCGCAGGAACCGGCTGGCCGCCCGCGTCCTGCACCTGGATGCCGATCTCCAACCTGGCTCCCTGGATCGACTCGCCGGGCGCTCGGATCCGGACCTGTTCGACCGCACGCGGTGTGACAAGAAACAGCCGCCCGTCACAAGGAGCGACTGGCATGCGCCAAGATGTCTGCCCGTCGAGCTCCCGCGTTTCGACCTGCCTTCGCGACAAAAGATCGTACACGTGCACACCGGTGCGGCGGATGGTGACATTGCACTCGGTGAGTAACCCTTGCTCCATGACGAGGCCGTGCTGGCCGACGTAGTTTCCGAACTCACGTTGATCGTTCACCAGGAACACGTAGTCGCTTGCGCCGGCCGAACGAACCCGCACCACGACCTCGGGATCGGAGCTGGCGGCATAACGCTCGTAACGCGCAGCGAGCGACTTGTACAGCCGCCGAGCGTTCGCCAGAATCGTCGCCTTGTCGAAGTCCGTCTTCCGCGTGCGCCGGAACGTAGGCAACTCGATGTCGGGCCGCAAGGCCGGCGTCAATGTCGCCGGATCGCCTACGATCAGGCCGCCCCGCTGCTGAAACGCGCGGACCCGGTCCACCACGGATCGGGGCAGGACGTCGCAGTCCATCATGACGAGCAGCCGATAACGGTCCAGGCCGTTCCGTAACAGCGATTCCTCAAAGAGGACTTCCGGTTGCAGCTGTGCATGCAGCAGCGTCAGGTAGGCTTCATCACCGGAATAGCCGTAACCGCCCCGGCGAGCGAACATCTGGGCGGTGAAGCTGTCGAGATACGCCACGTCCGTGGGACGATCCGGAATCTGCAGGAGCGATGGTCCCAGCGGAGCCAGAATGTCGCGATGAAGGCGACGGAACTCCGTTTTCAGATCCGGCTGCGTGTACTTGTACGCGTGCGAACCATCTGTCGGCACCAGCGCCGACCAACCGTGATACATCAATCCTGTAACCGGCCGCGACAGCATGGACCAGAATGCTCCACGCAGATGCATCGGCGCTATCGAGATGTAGGCCGCGTCGGGATCGTGGTCGTCGAATGGCGACGCGACGTACGCTTGACCCGACTTGATCGGTGCACTGGATGAACGGTACCAGAACAGCTGCGTCATTTTCATGACGCGGGGGCGGTGAGCCGAGGCGGCGGCCATGGCGAACACTTCATCGCAGTAGAAGCCCACTCGCAGGGGGCTCGGCTCGGTATAGGTCCACTGGCTCAGTACATCGACTTCGCCCCCGCTGCCGCCGATGCTGGGCACACGTATCGCCGGGTCATACCAGGTCCAGATGTCCTTCCGGCCCGTCGATTTCAGGCCGCGGTGCAGCGCCGTGTGCAGATTGTTCCAGCCATCGCCGTTTGTCCAGAACCAGCGATAGTAGGCGAGGATAGGGTCATCGTCCGCAACGACGCGATCGGCAGGAAATCGGGGCAGCTTCTGCCACTCGACGCCATTCTTGATTCGCACTTCTTCCGGTATGTCGCGACCCGAATGCTTTCGATAGGCGTCCCGATCGAAACGGGAGAAGCTGACTTGCGAATCGTCACGCACCTCGCTGTTGACCAACGCCGCGGTGAAGGCGGGATGGTCGCCGTACGTCTGGGCGACGCTGGCCCCGACTCGCTCGCTGAACTCCGCCAGGCCGGGCAGCGCCGCGTTGCAGTCGTGGCGCTCGTAGGGCTTTCCGTCGCGGTCGACCCGCGCGAGCTCGGAGCGCCTTTTCAGGAACTGCCCGGGATGGAGGGATGCCGCGATGCCGAGATCCTCGGCAAGGGCCTGGTCCAGCATCGCGCGGGCGGCGGTCACCGCGGCCGGTGACCCGGCAGACACCGGTTGTTCCGCATTCCAGATCGCGCCGTAATCGGCCCCCAGCCCGAGGCAGTGGGTGAAGCCCAGATCCTTCAGTCGCGGCCATTCCTGCGCGAACTCGCTCGGTCCACCGATGCCCCACATCATGACCGGCATTCGCTGGGGCAACGGGCGCGGGACGATTCGCAGCATCCATGTTGCTTCGGTCTCCACCGGGGGCGTCGTCGCCACGGTCAGGCGGGCCCGCACGTCGTATTCATCCGGCCGCAAGGTTGTGTCCACCGGCAGCGGCACCTCGTGGGTGGCGCCGGGCTCGATACGAGGCAATGCCACCGTCTGGACTCCGCGTCCCATGCCGCTCACGGACAAGCTCGCTCCCGTCAACGCGGACGGCTGTCGGTTCCGGACCAGAACGCGGAGAGCCGGTGCCGGCTCGAACCGCACCCAGACCGTACGCGCGTCGGTGAACTGCACGGAGGCAGGAGCAAACTCGCGGGCTCCCTCCGTCAATCGCACCTCGTCCAGCCAGCCTGGGAATCCGCCGTAGTAGCTGCCGATTCGATCGCCGATACTCAGCCCAAGTGAGCCAGCCACGATACTCTGCCGGCCGGGGCGCTTTACCGCGCTGATCAGACTGCCATCCCGGTAGAATCGGACCGTGCCGGCCCCGTCGTAGCTGAAGGCGATGTGATACCACTGCTCCGCCACGAACTCGATCGGGCTCGAAGGAAAACTCTCCGAATCAGTGCCAAAGCCAAGTTGGACCAGCATCGCTCGCTGGCCCGCGGAACTGGGCGCGCCGAGCAACCATTGAAAATCGTGCTCGGAGGCGTATTTCTTGTCGAGCAAATACACCTGGCCGGCCTGGTTGAACTCGGGTTTCGCCTTGATCCACATTTCGGCGGTGAATGCGCCGCGCGGCGACAGCGATGGATGCGGCGCGACGACGAGTGCATGATGCTTGTCCTCGACGGGCCAGCCGGGAAACGACTCCAGGCCTCCCCCAAACCGGCCTCCGGCAACAGCCACCGCCCCGTCCAGACGCCCCGGTAATCGGTGCGGTCCCGAATCCCGAGCGGCGTCGCCTGACTCGAATCGCCAATACCCGATGACGTGGGGGCCTTGCGCGTCCGAGCCTTCGTATGC
>JBFWYF010000871.1:0-3596 GCA_050186685.1 Pirellulaceae bacterium | reverse complement strand
GCCACTGGGCATTCCAGCGACCGAGCTGGCCCAAACTGCCGGCCACGGCGCACAAACCGGAGTGCCGCTCGCCGATCGACGCCTTTGTCCAGGACCAACTCGCCACGGCTGGCCTCACGCCCGCCGCCGAGGCGGAGCCTGCCACGTTGATCCGGCGACTCTATCTGGACCTGCTGGGCCTGCTGCCTTCGGTCGAGGATGTCACCGAGTTCGCCTCGGACAATCGACCCGATGCCTACTTGCGACTTGTGGACAGACTCTTGAGTTCTCCGGCCTATGGCGAGCGTTGGGGTCGGCACTGGCTGGACGCCGCTCGCTACGCCGACAGTAACGGATACACGCGCGACTTTGGCCGCGAAATCTGGAAATACCGGGAATGGGTCATACAGGCAGTGAATGCCGATCATCCCTTCGATCAGTTCACGGTCGAGCAGTTTGCGGGCGACCTGTTGGCCGGCGCCACGCAGGATCAGCGCATCGCGACGGGATTCCACCGGAATACGCTGATCAACGAGGAAGGGGGCACGGATCCGGAGCAGTTTCGCGTGGATGCGGTCGCCGACCGACTGGCCACGACGGGTGAAGTGTACCTGGGACTGACACTGGGCTGTGCCCGCTGCCATTCGCACAAATACGATCCAATTTCGCAACGCGAGTATTACCAGCTGTTCGCCTTCTTGAACAATTGCGACGAGCCCACGGTGGAGGTCCCGTCGGAGTGGCAAGTATCGGCCGGATTGCTCGAGCGACGCGCGGAGATCCGCGACCAGATTGCGGCGCTCGAGCAACAGGTCGAGCAGCAGCGTGCCGAGCTCGAGTCGAAACAGCGAGCCTGGGAAAAGACGATCACGCCCATGCAGCGCGCTCGGCTGCCAGGGCCCGTACAAGTGGCCTTCGACATGGCGTTCGAAAAACGGGATGCTGCAAACAAGAAGACGATTGAGGACTACTATCGCAACTCACCGGTCGGCCGTGGCGACTTCCCGGTGCTCGACCAGATTGCTCGGCTCCGCGAACTGGAGCCGAAGATTCCCCAGACGTTGGTGATGGTCGAGCGGGCTGAACGCCGCCGAACGCACGTGCACCGCCGCGGCGACTTCCTGGACCTCGGCGAAGAAGTGACGGCTGCGGTGCCCACCGCGCTGCATCCTCTGCCGACGGAAACATCGGCCATGCCGACGCGACTCGACTTGGCCCGCTGGCTGGTTTCGCCCGACAATCCGTTGACGCCGCGCGTTATCATGAATCGCCACTGGCTGATTTTCTTCGGGCGCGGAATCGTCGAGACGGAGAACGACTTTGGCACTCAGGGAGCGGCTCCCACGCACCCGTCTTTGCTCGACTGGCTCGGTCTTGAATGGGTACGCCGCGGGTGGAGCGTCAAGCAAATGCATCGGGAGATCGTCCTGTCGACGACGTACCGGCAAGCTTCACTTGAACGAGCTGATGTGGTGCAGGTGGATCCGGCAAATCGGTTGTATGCCCGCCAGAGCCGCTTGCGGCTGGATGCCGAGATCATCCGGGACGCAGCGCTGGTAACCGCAGGGCTGCTGACGCACCAGCTCGGCGGTCCCAGCGTTTATCCACCCCAGCCGGAAGGCGTTTTCGAATTTACTCAGGATCCGAAACCCTGGCCGACGGCCACGAATGCGGACCGTTATCGTCGTGGCCTGTATACCTATTTCTGGCGGTCCAGCCCTTATCCGGCCCTGATGGTCTTCGATGCGCCGAATGGCAACGTCACGTGCACACGCAGGCTGCGATCGAACACGCCGCTGCAGGCGCTCACCCTGGCAAACGACGTCCAATTCGTCGAGTGTGCGCGCGGCTTGGCTTGGCGCGTCCTGACGGAATCGTCGGCGGATCCGGGCCGCCAACTGACCTTTGCTTTCCAGACCTGCCTGGGACGAGTACCTTCCGCGGCGGAGCACCGCCGACTTGTGGAACTGCTCGACCGACAGCTGGAGGCCTATGCAGGCGATTCGGCAGCCGCGGACGCCATCCTGGGCGAGGTACTCGCAGCGGAAGACGGCCCTTCTCGTGCCGAAAACTCTGCGGCGAGCGGAGCGGTAGACCGCACCGCCTGGGCGGCCTGGACGGCGGTGTGCCGAGTGCTGCTAAACCTGGACGAGTTCATCACGCGTGAGTAACCCCCCCGCTACGACGTGCCTGAACATCGGGACGTGGAGATGCGACATGAATCTGCAAGCCAACGACAGGATCGAGAGGACTCGCCGCCACTTCCTTGCCGACTGTCGCATCGGACTCGGTGCGATGGCCCTCGGCACACTGTGGGGTGCGGAAGGTCTGCTCGAGGCCGCAGCGGATCCGTCGCCCAATCCGTTCGTTCCGCGTGCGCCGCACTTTCGCCCCCGGGCGAAGAGCGTCATCTTCCTGTTCATGGCAGGTGGACCCAGTCAGCTGGAGCTGTTCGATCCCAAGCCCCGTCTGCAACAACTCGACGGTCAGGTAATCCCGGCTTCGTATGTGGAGAAGAAGCGGTTCGCATTTATCAAGCAAGACGCCAAGCTGCTCGGGACGCGGCGGAAGTTCGGCGCTTACGGAGAAAGCGGCCAGGTGATGTCCGAGTTGCTGCCGCATCTGGCCACCGTGGCCGACGAGCTGGCCGTGATCCGGTCCATGAAGACCGACGTGTTCAATCACGGACCGGCCAAGTTCTACATGAATACCGGCCACGAGCGATTTGGCCGGCCGTCAATGGGAGCCTGGGTCACGTACGGCATCGGCAGCGAAGCGGACGACCTGCCTGGCTTCATCGTGCTGCAGTCCGGACCCCGTGGACCTCGCGGTGGTGCGCCGAACTGGGGAAGCGGCTTCTTGCCGACGACCTTCCAGGGTGTCCCCTTCCGCACCCAAGGCTCGCCTATCCTGGATCTGGCGAGTCCGCCGGGCATTGGTGCCGTGCGGCAACAGGAATTCGTTGGTGCCGTCAACGACTTGAATCGCCTCCGGCTGGCGGCGACCGGCGACCGCGAAGTGGCCACGCGGATCGCCGCGTACGAGATGGCTTTCCGCATGCAGACCAGTGCGCCGGAATTGATGAAGTTCTCGGACGAGACCGACGAGACATTACAGCTGTATGGAGCCACTCCGGATCGACCTAGCTTTGCAAATAATTGCCTGCTGGCCCGCCGGCTCGTCCAGCGCGGTGTTCGCTTCGTTCAGCTGTACCACACGGACTGGGATCATCACGGCAACAAGGGAACGGAGTTGGGTGAATCGCTGGACAAGATCTGCGGCGAAGTCGACCAGCCGATGGCGGCGCTGGTCCGCGACCTGAAACGGCGCGGCATGCTCGACGACACGTTAGTAGTCTGGGGTGGCGAATTCGGTCGCACGCCTCAGGGCGAACCGCGCGATATGCCGGGGCGAGACCATCACGTCGAGGCGTTTACCATGTGGCTCGCAGGCGGCGGAATCCGGCCCGGGTTGTCGCTGGGCCGGACTGACGAGCTTGGATACTATTCCGTCGAAGATCCGGTCCACGTCCACGACCTACAGGCGACGATCCTGCACCTGTTGGGACTGGATCACCTGCGCCTGACGTTTCGGTTTCAGGGGCGCGACTTCCGGTT
>JBFWYF010000870.1:0-3603 GCA_050186685.1 Pirellulaceae bacterium | reverse complement strand
CCCATGCGTCAGAAACACCGCGCCACCCACCCGCCGCAGCGGCCCCGCATCGCCGGTTGCCTGCACATGACCGACCAGACGGCCGTGCTGATCGAGACCCTCAAGGACTCAGGGGCGCAGGTCACCTGGAGCAGCTGCAACATCTTCTCGACGCAAGACCACGCGGCCGCTGCGATGGCAGCTCGCGGCGTACCCGTGTATGCCTGGAAGGGCGAGACGACCGAGGAGTTCGACTGGTGCATCGAGCAGACTCTCTATTTCCCCGATGGCCAGCCGCTGAATCTGATCCTGGACGATGGCGGTGACCTGACGGCGATGGTTCACCAGAAGTATCCTGAGCTGCTCGCAGGCATTCGCGGCTTGTCGGAAGAGACGACGACGGGCGTTCACCGCCTGTACCAAATGCATGCTCGCGGAGAACTGAAGGTCCCGGCGATTAACATCAACGACTCCGTGACCAAGAGCAAGTTCGACAATCTCTATGGCTGCCGGGAGTCACTGGCCGACGGCATCAAACGCGCCACCGACGTCATGGTGGCAGGGAAAGTTGTCGTAGTCGCCGGCTATGGCGATGTCGGTAAGGGCTGCGCTCACTCGATGCGGGGCTTTGGTGCTCGGGTCATCATCACCGAAATCGATCCGATCAACGCGCTGCAAGCCGCCATGGAAGGGTTCGAGGTCACCACGATGGAAGAGGCCGTCCGGGAAGGCGACATCTTCGTGACCACCACGGGCTGTTGCGACATTATTGGCGCCGACCACATGCTGGCCATGAAGAATGACGCCATCGTCTGCAACATCGGTCACTTCGACATCGAGATCGATATGGCCTGGCTCAACGGCCGCAAGGATATTCGGCGCGAGACGATGAAAAGTGACCGAGATCCCGGAGGACCGGTACACCGCTACACTTTCCCGGACGGGCATTCAATCCTGATCCTGGCTGAAGGTCGACTGGTGAACCTCGGTTGCGCAACGGGCCATCCTTCGTTCGTCATGTCTAATTCGTTCACGAACCAAGTGTTGGCGCAACTGGAATTGTGGAACAGCTCGGACAAGTACGACATCGGTGTCCACGTGTTGCCCAAAAAGCTGGACGAAGAAGTCGCCCGGCTGCACCTGGCCAAGTTGGGAGTCAAGCTGACGACCCTGACCAAGAAGCAGGCCGATTATCTCGGCATTCCCGTCGAGGGCCCCTACAAGCCCGAGCACTATCGGTACTGATTTGGTAACGCGCGAGCAACGACATGGCCCAGATCGAAGCGTTTCGAGGGATCCGATATGACTTGGGCCACGTCGGCTCGCTGAGCGACGTCGTGGCGCCGCCCTACGACGTAATTGACCCGGATTTCCAGTCCGAGCTCTACAAGCGGCATCCGGCGAACGTCATTCGCCTGATCCTGAACCGCGAAGAACCGGGCGACGACGAGCAGCAGAACCGCTACTCGCGCGCCGCCCGCTTCTTGCGGAATTGGCTGCAGGAAGGCGTGCTGCAGCGCGATAAAGACCCGGCGCTGTACGTCTACCACCAGGAGTTCGAGTTCGAAGGCCAGCGATTCACTCGCCGCGGCTTCATGTGCCGGACACGGCTCGAGCGATTCGGCGAAGGGCGCATTTATCCGCACGAAGAAACCCATGCGTCGGCGAAGGCCGATCGCTTGCGGCTGACGCAGGCCTGTCGGACCAATCTCAGTCAGATCTTTGGCATCTATCCGGACGACCAGAACCGGGTTCAGTCCCTCATGGAAGCGGATCTCGGCGGTCAAACCCCGCTCGAAGCGACCGACCACCTGGGCGTGGTCCACCGTCTTTGGCTCGTCACCGACGTGAAACGGATTGCGGAAGTCACGGCAGCCATGGCGGAGAAGCCCATCTTCATTGCGGATGGTCATCACCGTTACGAAACGGCCTGCAACTACCGCGATGGGCTGACCGCCCACGGTCCTCTACCGGCAAACCATCCGGCGAACTTCGTACTGATGATGTGCATCAGCATGAACGATCCGGGGCTGATCGTCTTCCCAACCCACCGGCTCTTCCGCGGCCTGCCACGTCTGACCGCTGCCCAACTGGTTGCCAAATTGGGCGACTGCTTCGTGACGGAGTCCGCCGGACAGGGCCCCCAGGCCGCTGTCTCCATCTGGTCTGGGATTACCGAGCAGGACGACCAGGGTCAATTGGCGTTTTACACCCAACCCGACCAGCAGTGGACCCTGGCCCGATTGACGCCAGCCGGCCAGAACCGCCTGGAGCATGTCGCCGCGGACCACACGGCCGAATGGCGATCGCTGGGCGTCAGCATCCTGCATCGGCTCGTCGTCGAGACCCTGCTGGGTGCCCGGCAGTTGCCGAAAGCCCACTACGTACACCGCGTCGAGGAGGTGGTGGACGGCCTGTCGCGCGGAGATCCAGATGGAGGCGAGTTCCCGTTAGCCGCGCTGGTCATGCCCGCGCGAGTCGCCGACGTGAAGGCGATCAGCGAGCACTGGGAACGCATGCCGGCCAAGAGCACCTATTTCTATCCCAAACTTCTCAGCGGTCTCGTACTGCACTCCTTGGAACCCGGTTCCACGTGAAACCGGCCCGCGCAATCTGGGCGAAATCCAATGCCTGCACGTTCCACGTGAAACGCGCGTCCTGGGCAAGACGTGCGTTTCACGTGGAACCAGAATTGGCATTCGCGCCCGTCGCAACTCGTGCATAGAATCCGCTGCCGTTTGTCCGACCGTTTCGGCAGCGGCCAAAGCGTCGCGTGCACAACCCACCAGGCAAGGCGACAGGTGTGGCTCGAGTACTGTGTGTGGCGAACCAGAAGGGTGGTGTCGGCAAGACGACCACGGCCGTGAATCTGGCGGTGGCCTTGGCCAAAGCCGGGCAGCGGTCCCTGTTGGTCGATCTCGATCCCCAGTGCAATGCGACGACGGCCTTATCGGGGAAGCCGACGGAGCGGCATGCGTTGGTCTTGCAGAAGCCGCTGAGCGCGTCCCTTTGTTCCACGTATCTGTCGGGACTCGAGCTGCTGCCGGGCAGTCGGAGTTTCGAGGATATCAGCCGGCTGGCGATCGGCGACGAATACGAAACGGACATTTTGCGTCAGCACTTGGCGGCGAGTGTCCGCAGCTACGATTATGTGTTGATTGATTGCCCGCCGTCTCTGGGGCGGTTGACGGAGACGGCGTTGTCCGCCTCGAACGAGGTGCTGATGCCCATCCAATGCGAGTACTTCGCCATGGAGGGCTTGACTCAAATGATCCAGGTCATCCGCAAAGTGATGTCGCAGCGTCCGCGGGAGTTGGAGTTCGGCGGCATCTTGTTGACGATGTACGACCCCTGGGTGGAGCTGACGCACGAGGTGGAAAAGGAAGTGCGCGACTTCTTCGGCGAGATTGTGTTTGACACGGTGATTCCGCGCGACGTAGCAGTCTCGGAGGCACCGAGCCATGGGAAATCGGTAATCGATTACGCGCCGCGGGCACGAGGCACGCGTGCGTATGTGGAACTTTGCAGGGAGGTACTGAACCGTGAGTAAGGATCGTCGCTTAGGCCGGGGGTTGGCTGCGTTGTTGGGGACACCGTTCGACGAAGCGGCCGGGCAGGAAGTAC
>JBFWYF010000869.1:0-3606 GCA_050186685.1 Pirellulaceae bacterium | reverse complement strand
TAGGACCCGGCGGCGAAATCGACCTCGAAGCCCGACACACTGGACACGATCGCGATGGACGCCGATTTCGATTTTTCCAGGTGTGGCATGGCAGCCGCGATCGCGTGGACAGTGTGCATCATGTCCGTGCGATACGACTTCTCCCAGCTTTCCGCGGTGTCGCCGACAGCCAGCGCGCTGACATTGCAGACGAGGATATCGATACCGCCCAGCGCACCGGCCGCCCCTTCAATCCACGCCTTGAGAGCGACCGGATCCGCGACGTCGAGTGCCTCGCCGTACACTTTCCCGCCATTGGTGCTCAGAGCGCGGGTTGCCTCGGCCAGCGCATCGGCGCTTCGGCCGCACACGGCGACGGCAGCGCCCTCGCGGGCGAACAACTCGGCGACTGCCCGGCCGATTCCCTTGGTACCGCCAGTCACCAGGGCCTTGAGCCCCTTCAAATTCAGATCCATCGGCTTATCCCCTCCCGTGGGCGCTCAGATCAGCAGATGCTGCCGCACGGCGTCACGGGTTTGCAACTGGTCCCGGCTGATCTCGGCCGTGATAGTCCCCTTGTCGGCCACATAGCTGCGTTCGCTGATTGCCATGATCGTATCGAGATTCTGCTCCACGAACAGGATCGTCGTGCCGAGCTGATCCCGGATCGACTTCAGGACCTCGCAGATCATCTGGACAATAGAAGGCTGGATGCCCTCGGACGGTTCGTCCAGCAACAGCAGCAGCGGGTTGCCGACCATCGCCCGCCCGATGGCGAGTTGCTGCTGCTCGCCGCCACTGAGTGTTCCGGCTGACTGTCGTCGACGCTCCTTGAGAATCGGGAAGTACTGATAGACCAGCTCGGTCAGTTGACGGTCGTTGCCGCGGCCCACGAGACGGCTCACCCACAGGTTTTCCTCGACCGTCATGCGGGGGAAAACCTGACGTCCCTGCGGGATGTAACCGATGCCCAGGCGGGCACGATCGTCCGCCGGCAGCGCGGTGATCGACTGGCCCCGGAAGCGAATCTCGCCCGCCGTTGCACGCAGCAGACCGATCAGGCATCGCATTGTCGTGGTCTTGCCGACGCCGTTGCGGCCGATCAGGCTGACGATCTCGCCCTTGCGAACCGACATGTCTATGCCGCGCAAGACAGGGGTGCTGCCATACGCGGCGCGCAGGCCGGCGACTTCGAGGACCAGCTCAGTCGACATGGCCCTTCCCCAGGTAGATCTCCTCGACCCGAGGATCCGCTATGATGGCGTCCGTGCCTCCCTGCGCGAAGACGCGCCCGAGATGCAGCACGGTGATGCGCTGCGCGATCTGCCGCACGAACGTCATGTCGTGCTCAACCACCAGTACCGTCATTCCTTGCGCATTGAGTTGCTTGATCATATCGCCGGTGCGCTCGGTCTCCTGAGGTGACATCCCGGCCGTGGGTTCATCCAACAACAACAACGTCGGCCGCAGTGCCAGCGCCATACCGATTTCCAGCCATTGCTGCTGGCCGTGCGACAGCGTGCCGGCCAGCTTGCCTGCGTCCTCCTTCAGCTGCAGGAACCCGAGAAGACGGTCCTTCTCGGCCTCCATCGCCTGACCGGAAGACGTTCGTTGCAGCGATATCTCCAGGTTCTGCGCGACCGGCAGCTCGCGGAACACGCTGGGCGCCTGGAGCTTGATGCTCATGCCACGGCTGACGCGCTCGTACGGCTTGCGATCGGTGACATTCTCGCCTTTGAACAGCACCTCGCCGCTGGATGGTGGATACGTTCCTGCTACAAGCTTGAAGAGGGTACTCTTGCCGGCACCATTGGGACCGATCAGGCAATGGATCTCACCTGCCGTAATCTCGATGTTCACGTCCGAGACGGCGGATAGGCCCCCGAAATGCTTGTGCAGTTGGCGGGTCTCCAGCAGCGCTGTCATGACGTGCTACCCCGCTCGCCGGCTTGGTCGCGCCGGCCAAGGCTCGCAAGAAAACGACCGATGCCGATGAAGAACCCCGAGGGGACAAGCATGACCGTGACGAGCAACAGGAAGCCCATAAGGATCAACGCATATTGCTGGCTGTAGACCGTGATCGTCTGGAACATCAGCAAGAGCAGAAATGTACCGACGGCGGTCGCAGTCAGGTCCTGCCGGCCGCTGAAAGCAACCCAGATGACCGGCATGGCTGCCGCCGGCAATCCCATCGATGCCGGCGGGATAAACTGGCCCCATGCCGTATAAAGTACACCACTCAGCCCAGCCAGGGAGCTGCCGATGACGAAGGCTACCAGTTGGTATTTGCGGACATTATAGCCCAGCAACTCCGTGCGTAGCGGATCCTCCCGAATCGCCACGAGGACATTCCCGAAACGGCTGTTCACAAGAATGCGTAGCCCGAGATAGATCATAAGCAGCAAAGCAAGGACGAAATAGTAGAGCGTACTGCCCTCGAGCGTGATGTCCTCGTCGAACCACGGCAACATCAACGGGGGCATGCCAATCATGCCGTTGAAACCGTTGAAGCGCGCGCTGCCGATCGCCCACTCGGGACCAGCCGTCTGACCAAAAAAAGCTGCCAATGCCAAGGTGGTCGCAAACGTCACAATGCCGAAGAAGACACCGCTGACCCGCCCATAAACCAGGAAATAGCCGAGCAGCCAGGCAAACAGAGCGGCCATGGCGACGCCGCCCAGCAGGCAGAGCAAGGTAAGCGCTCCGCTGGCACTGAGATTGATCGAGATGACGCCATAGGTGTAGCCCGCGACGCCAAAGAACGCCGTCTGGCCGAACGAGAACATGCCAGTGTATCCCCACACCAGGGACAACCCCAGCGCTGTCAGCGTAAAAATCAGCAGATAGGCCACGTTGCCAACGTCGTACGGATCGGACACAGCCGGATACCCAAGGGCCATCACCAGCACGGCGGCGAAGCCAAGCCAGAATCCCCGGCCATTTCCCATCGTCTGAGGCCCATTCAACACACGCATGATCGAGTTCATGAGCCTCACCGTTCCCGGCGCGAGAGCCACCCGGAAACGCCTTCAGGCAGGATCCGGATGACGACTATGACAGTGATCAGCAAGCCGATCTGACCCGCAATCTGTCCGGCCCAGGCGTTGAGCGCCGTACGTACGACACCGAGCAGAATACCAGCAGGTGCAGTTCCCAAGAGAACATTGGCGCCGCCCACAACTACGGTAACAAACGATTCAATGATGAACGTAATGCCCATCGTCGGAATCAGCGTCATCGTCGGGGCATAAAGCGCGCCACACAGTCCTGCAAGTGCGGCCCCCATTCCGAAACTGATGGCGTACATCCGCGACGTCCTTACCCCCAATGCTCGCGCCATCTCGGCGTTCTGCATCGTCGCACGCGCCATAACCCCATAGTTGGTACGCATGAAGACCAGATAGAGACCAGCGAGAACGCCGACAGCGGCCGCAAACAGAACCAGGCGATAGACTGAGAAGGTATAGTCCCCTACTTTGAAACTGCCGAGAGGCGTGCCGATCCCCTGCCAGCTCGAACCCAGCAGGATCAGCATGCCCTGGGTCACCATGAGGCTGATGCCCCACGTTGCCAGAATGGAGTCCAGCGGCCGGTGATAGAGGTGCCGGATGATGGTCCGCTCCAGCA
>JBFWYF010000868.1:0-3608 GCA_050186685.1 Pirellulaceae bacterium | reverse complement strand
GACCGCGGATGGATGTGCTGTTGTACATTCCCGCCGCAGCCACCGCCCCCGTTCCTGTGTTTGTGGGAATGAATTTCTGGGGAAATCACTCCGTTCACTCGGATCCCGAGATCAAGCTTTCGCAAAGCTGGATGCGAGCGAACAAAGACAAGGGAATTATTGATCATCGCGGTACGGAAGCCTCGCGAGGCATCAACGCCAGTCGCTGGGACATTGATTCAATTCTGGGCCGCGGCTATGCACTGGCAACGGCTTATTATGGCGACATCGATCCCGATTACGACGATGGTTTCCGGAACGGCGTCCACCCACTGTTTTATCGGGCCGGACAGACCAAGCCGGCGCCCGATGAGTGGGGATCCATTGCGGCCTGGTCCTGGGGGCTCAGCCGCGTGCTCGATTATCTCGAACGGGACCGGGCCATCGACGCCAAACGCGCCGCCGTCATCGGGCATTCGCGATTGGGCAAGACCGCGTTGTGGGCCGGGGCCGAAGATGAACGCTTCGCCCTCGTGATCTCGAACAATTCCGGGTGTGGGGGCGCGGCGCTCAGCCGCCGTGAGTTTGGCGAAACGGTGCATCGGATCAGTTCCGGCCATCCCAACTGGTTCTGCGTCAATTTTCAGAAATTCAAGGAGCGCGTCGACGACCTCCCGATCGACCAGCATATGTTGATTGCCCTGATCGCACCGCGTCCGGTCTACGTGGCCAGCGCCGAGAAGGACCGCTGGTCCGATCCGCGCGGCGAGTTTCTCGCCGCTCTGCACGCCGAACCGGTGTACCGCCTGTTCGGCGCCGCGGGACTGGGCGTGGAAGACCTGCCCCCGCTCAACGAACCGAAGATGGGAGCGATCGGCTACCACATCCGCTCCGGAGTTCATGATGTGACCAACTATGACTGGCAGTGTTACCTCGACTTCGCCGACCGGCACTTTGGCCGAAATAAGTAAAGGTGGTCGCCGCTTGCTCTGAGACCAACTGAGGCCGGGCTCAGGAGTCCGGTCGACATGAACCGGAACATGGCCGTCGCCGCAAGCAGGAGCATGTCGATTTCAGAAGAGCCGGCAGGGAGTTGTGTGTTCTACCCCGCTTCCCGCACCGGGGGAGTGTTCGACACGGAGGCGCCGAGGCACGGAGGACGGGCCTGGCCGTCAGCCGCGTCTGGCGCGAATGGGTCGGCGTTTCCTTCCCGGCTGAAGCCCCGTCGAACGCTGGCCGGTACAATCGGTGTTGCTTCAACTCCCGTGAACGAGGGCCATTCCGATGAACAGAGCGCTCTTAGTCATCGATGTGCAACGCGAATACTTCGAAGGGGCTTTCCCCATTCGGCATCCGGTCGGCCATTTGGACAACATCCTTGAAATAATGGACGTTGCCAACAAGGCGAACATCCCCACCGTGGTCATTCGGCATCACCAGCCGGATCCCCAGTCGCCGGTCTTCCGCAAGGGATGCGACATGTGGCAGTTGCATCGCGAAGTCGAAGCCAGGCCGCGCGATGTGCTGATCGACAAGCAGCTACCGGGTTCTTTCACGAACACTCCTTTAGCTCAGTTCCTGAAAGAGCGGAATATCGACACGGTCGCCATCACCGGTTACATGACACAGGTGTGTTGCGACACGACGGCACGCCAGGCGTTTCACGAAGGATACAAGGTTGAGTTTCTCCGGGATGCCACGGGGACGCTCGACGTTCAGAATAAAGCGGGTTCGGTGACCGCGGAACAGCTACATGAGTCGATCTTGGTCGCACAGCAGATGTTCATCAGCGACGTGATCGACAAGGAAACCTGGCTCAGGCGGATTGGTTAACGGTCCGTCGTCCTCGCGGAGCGCGGCCACGGGGCTCTTTCGGGACTGAATCAGCAGCGTCAAAGGCATGATGACTTCGTTCGCAGCACCTTCCACGGCTTCGCTTCCTCCCGGGCCGACAGCGCCCGCCTGGTGGCAGTTGTTCCGTTTCGCCAACGATCCGCTGACGTTGCTCGATGAGTGCTACCGCCGTTTTGGCGTCGCATTCACGCTCAACATTGCAGGCAACGGGCGATTCGTCATGCTCTCGGACCCCCAGGTCGTTCGAGAGGTTCTGCTCGGAGATCCGGCCGTGCTTCATTCGGGCGAGGCGAATTCGCTGTTCAAGGCCACGGTTGGCGAACACTCGGTGCTTGTGCTGGATGGTGCCGAGCATGCGAGGCAGCGGCGGGTCCTGGTGCCCCCTCTCAAAGGCGAACGCATGCGGGCGTTCTTCGACGCGATGCGGTTGGAAACTCTCTCCGCGGTAAGAGGCTGGCCGTTGGGCTCGCCGTTCGCCACGCTGCCTACCATGCGGCGAGTCACCCTGCGGGTCATCCTACGGACGGGCCTGGGGCTTGCTCCCGGCTCCGACCTCGATCGCTTCGAACAGAAAATTGAGACGTTCCTGGCCAATGGCCGGCAACGCCTTGCGCTGGTGCTGATGACGATCCTTCCCATCCAGCGTCTAACCGGATCGGCGTGGGTTCCCCTGTTTCGGCAGCTGCGGGATCTGGACGACGACTTGTTTGCGTTCATTGCAGCCCGGCGACAAGGGGGTTACCCGCCGACTGGCCCGAACGTGTTGGATGACCTGCTTGCGGCGACTCACGAGGACGGACCTTCGATCTCCGATCGGGAAGTGCGCGACGCCCTGATCACGATCCTGCTCGCTGGACATGAAACCACTGCGCTCGCGCTCTCTTGGGCATTGGCCGACATCGCAGAGCGGCCAAGCGTATTCGAGTGCGTCCGCGAAGAACTTATCGGTGTAACGGGTGGTGAACCGCCGGAGGCGGAGCACCTTCCCGCGCTCGAATACTTGGACGCCACCATCCGCGAGAGCTTGCGGCTGCGTCCCGTGGCTCCGTTTGTCGTCCGCAAGACCATGCGGACATTCTCCGTGGCCGGCCGGGAATACCCACCCGGTGTCGTTCTCTGCCCGTGCTCCTACCTGGTCCATCAGCGCGAGGACCTCTATCCCCACGCACGCGAATTCCGGCCGGAGCGATTCTTGGAACGCAAGTTCGCGCCACATGAGTGGTTCCCGTTCGGCGGTGGCAACCGAATTTGCCTCGGAATGCCGTTTGCGCTGTATGAGATGAA
Source organism: Pirellulaceae bacterium (assembly GCA_050186685.1). Taxonomy (GTDB): domain Bacteria; phylum Planctomycetota; class Planctomycetia; order Pirellulales; family Pirellulaceae; genus CAZFLF01. Next base: position 491 of record JBFWYF010000868.1, on the reverse strand, counting down.
AGTTCTCCTGGCGACGCTCTTCAGTCAGGTGCGCCTGAGCCGCCCGGCAGGAGCACGCTCCAAAGCACGGCGGTATGGAATCGTTTTGGGGCCGGACGATGGTGGGCGAGTGATCGCCGGGCGGCTCCAGGAAGCGGGCTAGTGCCGGTTCCAACGGGTGACGTGCGCGGGGACGTGTCCGATTTGGGAAAGTCCCACGTCGTCCGTTTACCCCCTGACTCCCCCAGTGTGGCACTGGCTTCGCCAGTGTCCTCCGCTAGGAGCGGTTGGTCCAGTGCGACTGGCTCGGCCAGTGTGGCACTGGCTTCGCCAGTGTCCTCCGCTAGGAGCGGTTGGTCCAGTGCGACGGAAACACTGGCGGAGCCAGTGCCACACTCTTCGAAAGGAGCGGTTGGCCCGGGGCGACGGAAGCACTGGCGGAGCCAGTGCCACACCCTTTGAGCCAGTGCCACACCCTTTGAGCCAGTGCCACACCCTTTGAGCCAGTGCCA
>JBFWYF010000867.1:0-3611 GCA_050186685.1 Pirellulaceae bacterium | reverse complement strand
CTGGCGGCATATCACGCAAGATCAGCCGACCTACCGGGCAGGCTGGAGTGGGTTGGGGCGTGAGCTCTTGGGGCAACAGAAACTGCCGGAAGCACGTCGACTGGCACAGGAGCTCGCGGCAGGCTCAAAACTTGAGCCGCTTCGATGCGAGGGACTGTTGCTGAGCGCGCGAACCGAGCGTCATCAAGGAAATATTGACGAGGCTTACCGACTGCTGCAACGGGCATCCGCTGTGTTTCCCGCGGACATCGAGTTGGCGCGGGAACGCTGCGAACTGGCGTTCAAATACCGGCCGAGCGGCGAGGCCATTTTTGTTCTTGAGCAACTATCGCAACTCGATCTGACGGATGGCTCCGTCGCCCACAATTTGGGAACGCTCTATCTCCAAGCCGGGCGTCTCGACGAGGCGGTTGACGCTTATCGGGAGTCGCTGCGCCGCCGACCGATTTCGGCGGCAACCGCCTTTCAGCTCGGTTGTGTTCTCCGCCATGCCGGCCGTTTGGATGAAGCGGAAGCGGCGCTCTGCGAAGCGATCGCCATCGAGCCGACACACGCCGGTGCACTGGAAGGACTGGCGGCGGTCGAGGAACTGGCGACCGTTCCCCTCTAGCAGCGTTTCGCGGCGGCGCACCACACATCCAGAAATCATCTGCAATCTCATCGCGGACTATCATGTCACCCCATCGCCTGATCTTGCGTTCCTTCCAATGCCCGGGTGACATCCTGATGCTCACGGCGGCCGTGCGCGACTTGCACGCGGCCTGTCCCGGGGAATTTGTGATCGACGTGCGGACATCCGTGCCGGCGCTATGGCAGAACAATCCGCACTTGACGCCCTTGCGGGAGGAAGATGGCAAAGTCCGCACCTTGACGATGCATTACCCGCTCGTGCACCAGAGCAACGAACGGCCCTACCACTTCTTACACGGCTATCCGCAGTTCCTGGAGGAGCGGCTGCAACGCCGGATTCCGGTGACGCGATTCGCGGGAGACATTCATCTGTCCGAACAAGAGCAAACGTCTCCACGACCGTTCGCCGAGGAGTTGCCCGAGGACTTCTGGATTGTCATTGCCGGCGGCAAATACGACTTCACGGCGAAATGGTGGAACCCCGAGTGCTATCAACACGTCGTGGATCATTTTCGCGGCGTCATCCATTTCGCCCAGTGCGGCGAGGCGGGCCATTGGCATCCGCCGCTGTCGGGCGTGACGAATCTGGTCGGCCGCACCGAGACTCGCGACTTCGTTCGGTTGATGCACCATGCGGCTGGAGTCGTCTGTCCCGTCACGTTTGCCATGCACCTGGCGGCCGCCGTGGAAACACGACCCGGTCGATCTGCGCTACGTCCCTGCGTCGTCATCGCTGGCGGCCGCGAGCCAACGCAGTGGGAGGCCTATCCGCATCACCAGTTTCTCAGCACCATCGGCATGCTGGATTGCTGTGCCCGCGGTGGCTGCTGGAAATCGCGCTGCCAACCCGTTGGCGACGGGGATGAGAAGGACTCCGTCAATCTCTGCGAACAACCGGTTCAAGTTGGCGACGATCTGCGCATTCCACGTTGCCTGGCGATGATTCGTCCGTCCGACGTCATTCGCCGGATCGAACACTATCTCGAAGGCCGACAGTCAGTTCCCTCGGCCGGCCCCTCGCCAGCGGCGATGGCTTGAACATCCGACAGGAGTCAACCGTGCCAAAAACATCATCAATTCCTGCGAAACCAGAACGCGTGCTGCTGGATTTCCGACACGGACTGGGAGACGCCGTGCAGTTTGGCATCGTCCTGCGACATCTGAGTCAATATCGCCCCCAGTGGATCGTGGACGTCAAAAGTCTGCGGGGCAAACACTCGGCACTGACGGCGTTTTGTCACGCCTCGTTTCATGATGGGGACGTCGTATTCTCGGCCGACTGCTACGACCGGATCGTGGAAGTCCACTGGAACGAGGCAGACCGCGGCTTTGCCGATGTCCCATCCACCAAAGTCAGCCGTTGTCTCATCGATGAATTCGGGATTGCACCGGATCCGGAGCTCTTTGACTATCGGCTGCCGTTCGGTGAGGCGGCCGGTCTTCTCGCTGCTCGATATCTGGAGTCGATCTGCGGTGGACGTGAATTGCGCGACGGGCGATTTCCGGTGATGCTGCTGCACTACCAGGGGAACACGGCTCAATCGCAGAAGGATTTGACACACGAAGCCGCGCTCGCGCTTTGCGACGGCGCGATGCAAGCGGGGCTGGTCCCGGTGATTCTCGACTGGGACGGACGTTCTCCGTTGCCGAATGGCACGACGATCTTCTGTCCCCAAACCGGACCGGGAGACATCTGGGGCGGATTTGGTTCCGGTGACGCCGAAACACTGGCCGCACTGATCGAGCAATCGGCCCTGATGGTGGGCATCGACAGCGGTCCGCTGCATGTCGCTGGCGGGACAACGACGCCGACTTACGCCGTCTGGACGGGGCATTTTCCCGGCCAGTATTTCGATCATGCCGACAACGTCACGCATTACCTGCCGCGCCAGTGGCAGACGATTGGCTTGGGTGCGGACAGTAGCGCCGCCGCGTATTTTGCGTGCCACTATCGCTTCGTAGAGTACGACAACTTGGTCGCAGAGCTGTTAGCGGATTTGTTTGCGGGCCATATTCCCGTTCGGCCAGGAGCGTTGATCCGCTGCCAGGGTTTCTGGGTCCGCACCGACAATGTCGAACAAGATCTCGTCATCGTTCGTGACATCCACCAACACGATGCCTATCGGACCGGCAAGTTGCCGCGGCAGGACGGCTACGAAGTCGTTGTCGACATCGGTGCGCACATTGGGTGTTTCGCGCGGCTGTGGCATGAACGCAATCGCCAGGCCCGCATCGTCTGTGTTGAGGCGTGTCCTGAGAACTTGACCGCCTTGTGCGCCAATGTCGGCGAGTTCGCCGAGATCATCCATGCCGCCTGCACCTACGAGCCAGCAGCCGTAGGCTTGCTCAACGCCGTCCGCCCCCAATGCCAAAGTACCGGCGGCTCGATTGTCGTTCCGCGTTCTCAACTTGGTGACGCGAGCTCCACTGATCGCGCGGTCTATTGGCCTGACGTGCGACCCTTACAAAAAGTCACGCTGGAAGAACTGCTCGCACGCTTGGAACTGGATCACATCGACGTCTTGAAGCTCGATTGTGAAGGGAGCGAGTACTCGATCCTCGGCCAGACGACGTCGCTGGAACGCATTCACTGGATTATCGGTGAGTACCACGGTCGGACCCGCTGGAACGAATTTCGGCGTGTAAGATTCTCCGACTGGCACTACCGGCTGCTGGCCGACTGCGGCGAATCCGTGGGGTTGTTCCGTCTGTCGAACCCCGTCTGGCCGCCAGCGACTGTTCTTGGCGACGGCCACTCCTCCCATTTGCAGCAAGACGTGTCTCCATGAATGAATTATCAGAGTTTGTAGCGAAGTTCGGGAGCCGCCGACTGCTTGTCGTTGGCGACTTGATGTTGGACCGTTACGTCGTCGGCGACGCTGCTCGTGTCAGCCCCGAAGCGCCGGTCCTCGTCCTCAATACGGACGAACAAGATGAGCGCCCCGGTGGCGCGGCTAGCGTCGCGGCGATTGTCCGCGGTC
>JBFWYF010000866.1:0-3612 GCA_050186685.1 Pirellulaceae bacterium | reverse complement strand
AGAATCCTCAGCGGATCTACATCGCCATCTCTGCTGCCGGGGCCTTCCGTACGGAAGACGGCGGGCAGACCTGGAAACCCATCAATCGCGGGCTCAAGTCGAACTATGAACTGCCGGATCCCAACGCCGAAGTCGGCCATTGCGTCCACCGGATCGCCATGCACCGCTCGCGGCCAGGCGTGCTGTTCATGCAAAAGCACTGGGATGTCCTCCGCACCGACAACGCCGGAGACGAGTGGCATGAGGTGAGCGGCGACCTGCCCAGCGACTTCGGATTCCCCATCGATGTCCACGCACACGAACCCGAAACGATCTACGTCGTGCCTATCAAGAGCGATTCGGAGCACTATCCGCCCGATGGGAAACTCCGGGTGTACCGCAGCCGGACCGGAGGCAACGAGTGGGAGCCGCTCACGAATGGCCTGCCCCAGCAGGATTGTTACGTGAACATTCTCCGGGATGCCATGGCGGTGGATGCACTCGATCCGTGCGGCATCTATTTCGGCACGACGGGAGGCCAGGTCTTCGGCTCTGCCAACAGCGGCGACCGCTGGCAAGCCATTGCCAGCCACTTGCCTCCGGTTCTGTCGGTCGAGGTCCAGATGTTAAGTTGAGCTGGCTATGATTCGAGTTGTCATTCCATACCACCTGCGTGTGTTGTCGCAGGTTTCGGGCGAAGTCGAGCTGGATGTGCCCGAGCCGGTGACACAGCGGTCCGTGCTGGACGCACTGGAGGCTCGGTATCCGGTCCTGCGGGGAACGATCCGCGATCACGTCACCCGGCAGCGCCGGCCGTTCATCCGGTTCTTCGCGTGGCAACAGGACTTGTCCAACGAGTCACCCGACTCACTGTTGCCCGAAGTAGTCCGACGGGGCGAGGAGCCCTTGCTCGTCGTAGGCGCTCTGGCCGGCGGCTAGGCTCTGTCAGAAAACAGAGCCTGGTCACGGCCGCTCCGGCCAGGTCGGCTCGCCCGCGCACGTGATTCCCTTCGCAACGAGCGGCGCCGCGTTCAGGCGAGAATCTCGCGTTTGCGACTGACGTAATCCCACAGCACGTAGCGGTCGAGGTCCTCGCCGGCGGTGAAAAACACACGCCCCTGCGTCGATTCGGCCAGCCGATGAGCGAAGCGGATGTCTTCCTCGGATTGCGACCAGCTGGGAACGAGGAAGATATTGATCGTGATACTATCGCGCTGGCAGAGCAGTCCTTCCCGCAGGGTCGCGGCTTCGGTCAGCGGGTCGGGTGGATAACGCAAATAGAGCCACTTGCCTTCGAAGTGGGCCGTGGGCAGACCGTCTGTGATCAGAATGATCTGCCGGTTCGGCGTGTCCTGGGTAGCCAGGTGTTTGCGTGCCAGCTGCAGGGCGTGCTGGATGTTTGTGAAGTGGGGGGGGATCTGGTATTCGCTGATGTCGGGCCGCGACATATCGACGCGGATCTTCACGACGGGATCGAAGATCGTGACGGGCTTTGGCAAGAGATCGATGATCTCCCCGGGGCGTTTCAGCTTGGCGAACGTGTACATTTCCAGAAACTGCAGGAAGTCGCCCGGATACTCGCGGCGGATCAGTCCTTCCAACGCCAACGCCATGCGTTTGACGTTAATGTACTGGCCGTCGTGACGCATCGAGCCACTCATGTCCATCAGCACGCAGGTGGCGCATTTCGGGGTGTTGCGGGTCTGGTGGACGACCATGTCCTCCGTACGCAGCCGTAACGGCCGTGTCGCACCCTGTCGCACCAGCGCGTTGAGGAACGATTGGGGAACGTCCAGTTGCGAGACGGAATCGCCGAATTGGTACGGTTGGGTGCGCTGCATTTCGACGGCACCCTCGCCCACGATCGGGCCCTGATGGCGCCCCGTGCGGGACTCCTGCAGCTGGCTGAAGATGCGTTCGAGCAGCTTCCCCTGAAACATGCGATATGCTTTCGGAGTCAGGTGAAACTGGCCGTCGGTCTCGATCAATCCCTGTGATTCGGCCAGATCCCGCAAGTAGCGATTGACGACGTCCTGGAGCTGCCGCAGCCGTTCGACGTCGGCTTCTTCGGAGAATTCCGCGAGCGCTTCAAGATCGATGATCGCGATCTGGGCCGTCTTGCGGGCTTCCTCGAGCTGCGCGAGCAGCTCATCGATTTTCTCGAGTTCCTCCTTGATCTGGAGAGCTTCCGCAATCGACAGCCGGGTTTGACCGTGGAACGCGTACTTCGCCGCCAGCGCATCGATCTGATACTTGTCGCCCAGAGCCTCGATCAGCTGAACGAGACCGCGCGCGAAGGGAGAATTGTCATCCCCCGTGGCGTACCAGAGCCGTTCGAGCTCGTAAATCTGCTCGCCGCCAAACGCCAGCTCAAAGCGAGGTCGCTGCTTGGCGGGAGCCTGCAGCTGCTGCCCCAGCCGGCGATAAGCCTGGCCGGCCTGCTTCTGCACCGATTCTGTTTCATACGTGGCGAGGATCTTGCGCTTCCGCTCGCGCAACATCGCAATCAACACGTCGAGACTCGGCCCGAGCCCGGCAATCTGGCTGGGATCGATGCGGATGGCGCGTGCCAGTTCCTCGGGTGTCAGCCGCTTCCGGCTGCCAAACATCAGCAAGTGTTCAAAGGCCGGCGAGACGGCATCCGGCGGAGGCTGCGTGGGGCTAGGGAACTGCCGAGGGTCGTACTGCTGATACGTATGAATGATGCCGCCGATGGGTCGAGAACGCGCCATGACCAGCCCCGCTTATTCCATTTCGTAGGTGACACGACCATGACGCTGCGACCGGGACACCTGGTCGGTGACGTACAGGCCTGCGAGCACAAATTCGACACACGAGGCCCGCACGGCCGCATCGGTACTGGCGTTCACCTCGAACGCTTTGTCCCACACGGGAGGAACATGCCGGATCCGCTCCGCATAGTGCGTGGACGGGAGCATATCTCCGACCTCAATCTTCACACCTCGCCCGAATATTTCGCCGATCTCGGCCAGCCCGGGTTGATCGACGTACTCCTCAAAGACGACCTTGACGGCTTCGGCCACGACCGCGTCCAGTACCTGGCGCTCCGTCATCTGGTGACTGCCCATCAAATCTAATTCGAGCTTGCCCAAGGCGGACGAGTAGAGATGGCCAAGGTCGCTGATGCGTGGTACTGCCGGGCGCTCGCCCAACACCACGGCACGATGCCGCGCCGAGGCAACCATGGTGCGATAGTTGGCAATGCTGAACCGGGCACTCACGCCGGACTGATGGTCGACATAGCGCGACTTGCGCGCCTGAACGGTAATCTGTTCGACGATTTCTTTCATGAAGTAGGGAACGACCACCGGCCAGTCCCCACCCAGATCGATACCTGACTCTTGCTCCATGATCATCACCCCCGTCTCGCGCTCCCGCGGGTAATGGGTGTGGATCACCGACCCAATGCGGTCCTTCAGCTGGGGAATCACCTTGCCGCTGCGGTTGTAGGTTGAGGGATTCGCGGAGAACAGAATCAGCACGTCGACATCGAACTTGATCGGATAGCCCCGCACCTGGACGTCGCGTTCCTCGAGAATGTTGAACAGGCCCACCTGGACGAGTTCGTCCAGTTCCGGCAATTCGTTCATGGCGAAGATCCCGCGGTGCATG
>JBFWYF010000865.1:0-3612 GCA_050186685.1 Pirellulaceae bacterium | reverse complement strand
CGACAACAGCCCGCAGAGCAAGGATGCGCGGCTCTGGTCGTATATCGACGATCACGGCCGGCTGGTTCCGCCGGCGGCGGTCGACCGCAGTTTGATGATTGGCAAGGCGGTGTTCGTGTATTGGCCTCATGCCTGGTACCTCCCGGCCCTACCCTTATGGCCCCTTGTGCCGAACTACCAGCGTATCGGTATGATTCGCTGAGTGACGGGGCGGCGGACGGCGTGTTTTTTGCGGCCTGCGTTTGACTAGGAAGTTCTCGGTGTGCCATGCCACGGGTTGTATTGGCCATGTCGGGCGGAGTCGACAGCAGCGTCGCGGCGCATTTGCTGTTAAGCCAGGGGTACGACGTCGTCGGTGTCTTTATGCGTCACGGTGAGCGGGCTATCGAGGCCTGCGCGATGGACGGGAGGAAAGAAGCCAGTCCGCTGCTTCCTCTCTACGAGGCGCGCTCGGACCACAAGCAAGGGTGTTGCAGTGCGACCGATGCGGAGGACGCGCGCCGCGTCGCCGATCGACTGGGGATACCCTTTTACGCGTTGAATCTCGAGGCCGAGTTCCGCCGCATCGTGGATTACTTCATCGACGAGTACTCGGCGGGGCGGACGCCGAACCCGTGCGTCATGTGCAACAACTGGATCAAGTTCGGCAAGCTGTTCGACTATGCGGATAGCATCGGGGCGGAGTTTGTCGCGACGGGACACTACGCCCGGATTGTGGCGGAGGCGGGGGGAAACTGCCTGGCGCGGGGCCTCGATCGGGCGAAGGATCAGTCGTATGTGCTGTTTGGCATCGAGCCGGCCCTGTTGTCACGCATGCGATTACCAGTTGGGGATTTCGAGAAGCCGCGCATCCGGGAGCTGGCCGCGGGCCTCGGCTTGCGGGTGGCCGACAAGAAGGACAGCCAGGAGATTTGTTTTGTGACCAGCGGCAAACATGACGAGTTCGTACGTGCTCGCCGGGGCACCAGGGATACGGCGGGAAACATCGTCACGACGGATGGCCGCGTCGTGGGCACGCATCCGGGTATCGAAGGATTTACGATCGGCCAACGCAAGGGGCTCGCCGTCGCGATGGGCGAGCGATGGTATGTGGTCCGGATCGAGCCGGATACCCGGCACGTGGTGATTGGGCGTCGCGACGAGCTGGCTCGCCGTGAGCTGACTGCCCGGCAATGCAATTGGCAGCAGCCAGTGCCGTCCGGAGCGTTTCGGTGCCTGGCGCAGATCCGCTATAACGCCCCGGCGGCGGCCGCCACGGGAGAACGATTGGCTGGCGATCGATTGCGGCTGGTGTTCGACGAGCCGCGTCATGGCGTGGCCCCCGGACAGGCGGTCGTCTGCTATGCCGGGGACCAGGTGCTAGGGGGCGGCTGGATCGCGTAACACGGCTGACTCATCGCATTGTCTCGCGGGGCGGTTTTACGTAGCATAACCCTCAGTGGTTCATTGAATTTTCGCCCCGTTTCGCCTGTCAGCGGTATGTCCGACCGAATCATAGGGTTTATTGGCGCGGGACAGATGGCCAGGGCACTGGCGGGCGGTTTTCTGGCTCAGGGGCTAGTCGAATCCAGGCAGGTGCTCGCGTATGACCCCGCGGAGGGGGCGCGGCAGCAGTTTACGGCGAGCGTCGCGGGAGCACGCTGGGCCGGGTCGAACGCCGACGTGGTGCGTCAGGCGGATGTAGTGCTGCTCGCCGTCAAACCTCAGTCGTTTGCCGGAGTGGTGCGGGAGTTGAGCGAGGCCGTGGATCCGGCGACGGGCCGTGGTGGGACTGACCGATCGCCGGCGGGTGACGGCCGGGTCTTCATCTCTATTCTGGCGGGTGTCACGCTGGCGCAGCTCAGCGAAGGACTGCGGACCGAGCGCGTCGTGCGGGTCATGCCGAACACCCCGTGCCTGATCGGGCGGGGGGCGTCTGCCTATGCGACGGGATCTGGCGTCACCGAGGACGACGCGGAGCTAGTGGAACGTTATCTGGCGGCCGTGGGCAGTGTCCACCGGTTGCCCGAATCGATGCTGGACGCCGTGACCGGCTTGTCGGGTTCCGGGCCCGCATTCGTATATCTGATGGTCGAGGCACTGAGCGACGGGGGAGTGCGGATGGGACTGCCCCGTCCGGTGGCGACGGCGCTCGCCGCCCAGACCCTGATGGGGGCTGCCGAGATGGTTCTCAAGACGGCGGAGCACCCGGCGGTGCTGAAGGATCGGGTGGCGAGTCCTGCAGGGACGACGATCGCCGGACTGCAGGTGCTGGAACAGCGGGCGCTGCGTTCGGCGCTGATCGATGCCGTAGAGGCAGCGGCGACGCGGTCGCGGGAATTGTCCGCGGCCAGCCAGGTGTCGCGGACCGGATGAAGCGACCGCGAGTTGGGGCGGAGCACAGGGTTAGAGCACAGGGTGTGACGGAACATGCGATCCATATTCTGTAAGATCGACGACAAACACGTGCCACTGTACCGCGTCATGTGGATCTCGGACTTGCCTCACTTCTGCGGCGAGGAAGATTGCATGTGCGAAGGACAATACGAGATCCGGCTGGAAAACGACGAGTCAGTATGGGGAAATCGCCAGGAACGCGACACCATGTTGCGGGCGATCGAGGAGTGGCAGAGCGGATTCAACGAGGACCTACGGTGACGCATGTCTTTGTTCGCGGATGACCGTTTTCAGTGGCGCGAGACGTATTTCGTGCTCTTCCGCTCGCCGGACCGGCCCCAGGCCGACGCGGTGGCGTCGGTGCTGCGGCAGGGAGCAGAGCGCTATGAGGTCACGAACATTCAGGCCGATGCGACGGGGAAGTTCGAGGCGCTGACCTTGTTCTCACCAGACGACTGTTCCGCGATGGATGTCATTTTCGTGTCGGGAGATGAAGTGGCGGAGCAGGTGAACGAGCTGAGCGGCGAGATTGCCAAATCGACGTTGACGGACGAGACGCGGAAAAAACTCGGGCGGCTCCAGCAATGCGATGCCCGCTTCGATGTGTACCATTTCGAACGGATCGAAGGCCATCCGCAGGACGACGAAGAGTTTCTCGATCCCGGTTCCCTGATTATCGTATTAAAGCGGCTGACGCGACTCTGTCACGGCGTCAGCGTTGATCCGCAATCCGGCACCTTGATGTAGAGCGACGCATGGACCCACGAGCTGAACAGAACCTGCTGGCTGGGCGGCGGCAATTCCTGGCCGGACTAGGGTTGGGAGCTGCGGCGTTCGCGACGTTGTCCGGCGGCGCGGCACGAGGGACCGAGTCGCCGGTGGCAGGTGTCGAACCCGCGGCGGTGCTCCGTCACGCTCCCCGCGCGAAGCGCGTCATCTACCTGTTTCAGTCGGGCGGTCCGTCGCAACTCGACTTGTTCGACTACAAGCCCCTGTTGGACCGTTGGCACGGCGCGGATCTGCCCGATTCCATCCGGCAAGGGCAGCGGCTGACCGGCATGACCGCGACGCAGGAGCGGTTTCCGGTCGCCCGGAGTATCTTCCGCTTCCAGCGGCATGGCGAGTCGGCGGCCTGGGTCAGCGAGTTGCTGCCGCATACGGCCCGCATGGTCGATGATCTGTGCTTCATCAAGACCATGCACACCGAGGCCATCAATCATGATCCCGCGGTGACGT
>JBFWYF010000864.1:0-3619 GCA_050186685.1 Pirellulaceae bacterium | reverse complement strand
TGGTCCGCGCGGGTGCATCGCCGGCAGCGATGTACCGAGAACTATACGAACAAGACACCTGGGGACGCGTACGCCTCCGCGGTCTGATTTTGACCCGAGTGATGGTCGAAGCGGATGGCCGGCTGGCCCATACCTTTGTCCTGCGGGATGACTTCACCCAGACCCAATCTCTGCCCAGTGATACCGAGGATGTGATCAATCTGACGCTGGCGATTGCCGGCGTTCAGTTCGCGGTCATCTTCGTCGAGCAGAAACAAGGTGGGTTCAAGATCAGCTTCCGCAGTCGCTGCGCAATCGACTGCAGTCGCCTGGCCGAACGGTTCGGCGGTGGAGGTCATAAGGCGGCTGCAGGTGCGTATATCGCCGGCTCGCTGGAGGAAGCCCAGCAGGTGGTGCTGGGCGCGGTCCGCGCCGCTTTTGACTCGTTTCGTTCCTGAGGGATGCTCCTATGTCACGGTCACTTCGAGGGACGCTGCGCACTTGCAGTGTCGTTGCCTTGCTGTCCTTGGTCGCCGCGCCCGGATTTGCTCAGAATCCGTTTCCCGGCCATGTGCTGACGGAGTTTATCTACGAGTCGGCGCCGTTTCCGGAATGCCACGCCTCGACGCTGGTTGAGACTCCCGCGGGGATTCTGGCGGCCTGGTTCGGCGGGACCCACGAAAAGCACCCCGATGTCGGTATTTGGCTAGCCCGCCGCGACCAGACTTGGTCGTCCCCCATCGAAGTGGCCAATGGCGTGCAGAATGACTCGCTCCGGTATCCGTGCTGGAATCCTGTGCTGTTCCAGGTCCCTGGCGGACCGCTGCAGCTGTACTACAAGGTAGGCCCTAGCCCGACGGACTGGTGGGGCATGATGCGGACTTCCCACGATGCGGGCAACACGTGGAGCGAAGCCAAGCGTTTGCCGGACCGGATCCTCGGGCCGATCAAGAACAAGCCCGTTATGCTCGGCGACGGACGGATGGTGTCCGGGTCGAGCACCGAAGACAACGGCTGGCAGGTTCACGTCGAATCGACGAACAATCTGGGCTTCAGCTGGAATCGGACCGAGCCGTTAAATGACGGCAAAACCATCCAGGCAATTCAACCCACGCTGCTGGTCCACAAGAACCAGCGCCTGCAGATGCTCTGCCGTGGGCGCGGCACCGGCAAGATTGTCGAGGCCTGGTCGGAAAACAATGGCCGGAAGTGGTCGGAGCTGAAAACGATCGACTTGCCGAATCCAAACTCAGGGATCGATGGAGTGACGCTGGCCGATGGTCGCCAACTGCTGGTCTACAACCACACGACGCGTGGTCGTAGCCCGCTCAACGTCGCTGTCTCACCCGATGGCGTGCATTGGTTCGCCGCCGCGGTTCTGGAAGACACGCCAGGCGAGTACTCGTATCCGTGCGTGATTCAGTCGTCAGATGGTTTGGTGCATATCGGCTACACGTGGAAGCGCAAGAAGATCCGCCACGTCGTGCTGGATCCGAAGCAACTGGAGCTCGTCGAGATCCGTGCCGGCCAGTGGCCCATGAACCCGTAGCGGACGAGCCAAAGGCACGAGTTCCACTACATACTTCGCCGCCGAGCCAAACGCATAGCGATGGCGGCGAAGATGATGGCACACGTGCCACCTACTGACAGCATCAGGATCTTATCCAGGTATTCACGGGGGGACAGGAGGAGTGGACTGGTGACCATGCCCAGGCATCCTCCGGTGACCAGTCCCCAGAAGAACCCTCGCAGCCGGTGATAGTGCGACAACCCGATGGTTCCGCCCAGAAACATGACGGCAATCGCATACGATGTGCCGGAAAGAATGGCTTCCCGGCTGCCAACCTGTCCCTGGGATACCGCACGGAGCGCGGGGCCCAACAACGCGGCCACGATGCCGCTAGCGGTGAGCACCAGGAACAGCGCAGCCAGCGGGAAACCGCGGCGGGGTGCGTTCGATGCAGTGGACATGCCGCTGTTATCGGCGGTCCTTACTTGCCTGACAAGATGCCCGCGTATTCCTCCCTTTCCACCGGCTCCCGCGGCCACGGGTTAAACGACTCGTCCCGCGCGAGACTTGCTAAGTAGCGCAGCGAGCCTGGTCCGTTGCGGTATCACGGCCAGGCTCGCCTGCGAGAGCTCTTATGGAAAGGTGTGGCAGTGGTTGCCAGGTCTAGCGAATCTTGCGCCCGCCCTGTTTCTTGGCGGTGCGGGTGGCCGTCAGATGCGCTGCCGACTGCTGTTCCAGTTCTGCCACGCGCGACTTCAATTGCTCGTTCTCGAGTGCCAGCTCCATCTGCGCCTTTTCGGAGGCGTGGCGCGCCTCGGCCGCTTCCGCCATCACCTGGAGCCGCATGTTGTCGGCCTTGAGCTCGGCCAGCTCCCGCTGAGCCGATTCACGCTCGGCCATCAACTTCTCGGCAATGGTCAACTTGGCTTCGGCAACCATCTTGTCGACGACCAGGCTCATGATTTCTTCCATGGTTTCCGTGCGCAGGTTGATCAGCTCCTCGTGTGCTTCCAGCATGACACGCAGCGCGGCGTTCTCCTGGTGCAGCCCGGCATGGCAGGCAGGGCCACACGTCGGCTGGTCGTCCGTGGTTGCCGACTTGCCGGCCGATGTCGCTGCGAGGCAGCAGATTCCCGCGGGCCCTTCCGCACAGGCCTCCCCGCAGGAGGGGGCGGCCACCGCCTGGGTGCAAGGTGCGGCCAGGCGTCCGGCCGCGATTTCCTCGCAGCGGTCGATTTCACAGGTCGCGGCCGAATTGGATGCCGGACTGGTTTCCTTGCAGGGAGCAGCCAGCGTTTCACAGGCCAGGACACCCATGTCTGCACAGCGGGATGACGGGCACGTACCGGCCAAAGTTTTTCCCTCGGCGCAGCTTGGGGCAGCACAGCCGGTTGCAGCGCACGATTGACAGGATTTGGCACAGGGACAGTCGCCCATTGCTACGAACAGGCCAACATTGCCGGCGCCGGATGCCTGCGGGCAGATACGGCTCCGCGGCGACGCCGTACCAAACGCGCCTGTCAAATCGAATGGCCCCGGTTCACCTTCAAAATCCAAGCCGATGCGTTCGAGACCATCGTCCGGCTGAGCGTCGTTGGGCGACTGCCAGTGGAACAGTTGAGCTACCACGGGCCAGGGGGTGAGCAACGACATGCCGCACGCGTTCCATCGGCACAGTGGACACACGTCGTCGGCACATACCGACGCCTGGAATCCTGAGCTGGCCAGGACTGCCAGCAACATCCAGACTGCCAGCACGTACTTTCTTGCAAACCACTTCATGAGGAGATTCCTTTCTCCGAAGAGATTCTCGAACGCCATGGAAAGGCGGTGAGGGTATATCGAATTCACCGGGGCGCCACAAGACAATCTCGGTAAGCGATTCGTTCCGAGCGCACCCTGCACTTTGCAATTGGCAGGGAGCTATTTCTGGCAGTCGGAGTAAGTTTGGGGCGTGTCAAGGTAGATTCAGACAAGCTGGGAATGACCAGGAGGTTGGGTGATAAAGTTGTGATCGGAACAACGGCGGAGGGGCGAGACGCTAGTGGGGGAGTTGCAGGAGACTTTGGGACCCTGTGTTCGAGATGATGGCCGAGCAAAGACGTTTTGCGAAAAACAATCTGTGCCGGG
>JBFWYF010000863.1:0-3625 GCA_050186685.1 Pirellulaceae bacterium | reverse complement strand
ATCTGCCGCGCAGCCAGGATGACCGTACCCAGAGGGCATACCACCCAGTCGTACAGGTACTTGAGGAGCAACAACAGGGTCACGACGCTCAAGACGCTGGTCGCCCAGGTGGAGGCAATCAACGCGTGGTACTCTCCCCGCGCGTTCGACTTCAGATTCTGCATGCCATTGTGCAGATAGCCGGGAATTTCGTCCGCTTCCTCGCGCAGCGTTTCGAGCAGAACCTCGAGATCGTCCACGTTGTTGGCGTCGAACCCCCACTCCCCACGACCGTACAGCTCCCGAATGCTCGTCAGCGCATCTTCCAGCCGGTCCAAGGCCGCCAGTTCGTTGCGGTTGTCGCTGATCCCCTTCCCCAGCTCGACTCGTTCGATCCGACCCCGGTACTCGATCAGGGCCTGCGAGACGGCCATCAAGTTGACGCGAAATTCCTCGTGAAACGCCACGGGGCTGTAGGCCGCATAGTCGCTGGTCGACCGGAACTTGCGCCCCTGCTGGTACGTGGCCGCCAAACGCTCAATGCTCTTCGTCAGCCCCAAGGCCAAGGGCAGCTCCGCGGCGCGCGCACTAATCGTCCGCACGACCTCGCGATAGGAATAGACACTGACGATGCCGCTCACCGACAACGTGCCCACAATCAGCGTGATCAACGTGACGCCGAACCCGAACTTGCGGCGAATGGACCAACGTGCCAGCACGGCGACCTCCTGTCGCAACGCGTTTCCAGCCCACTCCAGGGCCTCCCGGCAGCAGCATGAGCTGGCCCGGAACCGAGAATACTACCGGCACTGCGGATCTTGAAACAAGGCGAAAATCTGGGCAAACCAGGTAATTCAAGGCGATCCATCGGCGTCTTTCCCCGTTGCCCGCGGAGGCTAGGATGTAGCGGAGGTCGTAAGACGGTGCGCAGCACCGGCCGGCAGACTTCCGACGGAGTGGACGGAGGACGGGAGGTCGGAAGTCTCGCGACTTCCGCTGCAAATATGACGGGACGAAACGTCGCGTTACGCGGCATTGGATCCATTTCGGCACTCGGCTACGGCCGCGAGTCCGTCTGGCAATCGTATGAGCGGGGGCAGCCCCATTTCCGGGTACTGGGAGATGGAATCGCCATCTACCCTGTTGCACCAGATGTAATGGACTCGGCGCTGGCGCCGCGGCTCGCCGAGTTGCCACGTCTGGCCGAACTGGACCGGGTCGTGCAACTGGCCTGCCTCGCCGCGCACGCGGCCGTCGCGGACGCCCGGGAGCAGGGCGGCTTCGACATCCGAGCGGCCCGCCGCGTGGCGGTACTGATCGGCACGGCGCGGGGAGCGACGGCCGCGTGGGAGTCGTCTTTGCACGCCTGGCACACGATGCAGGCGGTCCCGGTCATGACGTCTCCCCAGACGACCTTCGGAATTGTCAGTTCGACGGTCGCTCAGCTGCTGAAAGCGACCGGCCTCGCAGTGGATGTCTCGATGACCTGCACGTCCGGGCTCCACGCGCTCATGCTGGGCCGGTCCCTGCTGCTGAGCGATGATGTGGATGCGGTGGTGGTGGGGGGTGCCGAGGCGGCCTTGACACCGTACACGTTGTCGCAACTGCGGGCGCTGCGGCTGACCCCTCCCTGGGAGGCGGGAAGCGGTCCACCGTGCCGGCCCCTGGATGCTTCCCCCGCCGCTCGCGCGCGATTGGTCCTGGGCGAAGGCGCCTGTGTCGCCGTCTTGACGCGGGCGACAGAGACGGCGCGCGGCTGTTGTACGATCCATCCGCTCGGCTTCAGCGCCGAGTTGCCCCCGTCGCTGACCGGAATCAGTCCCGAGGGTGTCGTCCTGCGGCAAGCCATGGAGGATGCACTGTCGCGGGGCGGAGTAGCCGCCGACCAAGTCGACGTCGTCGCTCCGCACGCCCCCGGTACCGGCAAGGGAGACCATGCTGAACTAAAGGCCTTGACCGCGTTGTTCGAAACCGTGCCTCGTTTGGTGACCACGAAATTCCTGACCGGGCACACGTATGCCGCCTCCGGGATGCTCGGTCTCGAACTCGTGCGGCTGGTGATGGCCGGCCTGCGGCCGGCGCCACCCGGCTATGTGACGCGAGCGCCGCTGTACGAGCCGGGAGCGTCCGTTCAAGTCGCCTTGATCAATGCCGCAGGGTTCGGTGGTAATGCGGTATCGTGCCTGGTCAGTCGGGCGTAGGCATCCGGTAGCGGAACGCGCTCGAGCTCCTACCTTGGCGGGCGACGTCGGAAGTCGTGCGACTTCCGCTACTTGTCGTGCACCTGGTAAATGCGAACCGCGTTATCGTGAAAAAGCTTGCGCTGCCACTCCAGCGGCTCCTGACGGACCAGCGTCTTGAGGGCGCTGATCCATTCGGCCAGCGGCGCGGTCAACGTGCACACGGGCCAGTCACCGCCGAACAGGCAGCGATCGATGCCGAATGTATCCAGGCAGAATCGGATGGTGGGCTCGAGATCCTGCGGCACCCAGGCATCGGGACGGGCCGTCGCGATAATGCCGGAGATTTTGCAGTAGGTGTTCGGACGCTGGGCGGCCTGCCGCATGCCACGCATCCATTGTTCGCGCAGCGCCGCGTCCTGGGAGCGGACTGGCATGTTGCCGCAGTGATCGATGACCAGCGCCGTACCCGGGCACAGTTCGCCGAGACGGGCCCCATCGACTATTTCGCCGGGACGCATGCACAAGTCGAAGGTCTTGCCCATCTCGCCGAGGAGCTGGATGTTCCGAACAAACGTCTTCTGCAGGCACATGCCACGGGGTCGATCCGGGTCGTGCAAGACCGTGCGCACGCCGTTGACGCGTCGGTCCTGAGCATAGGGCTCCATGTAGCGCGCAAACTCGGGAGATTGCGGCGACCCGCCCAGAATCGCGCCGACCATGGGGTTGTCGGGGCGCTCGCACAGGTCCAGCACGTAGCGGGCCTCCGCATGTTGCTGCTCCGGTGCCACATTCACTTCCATGTAGAGCGTCTTCACGACGCGATGGGGGGCAACCAGCTGCAGGTAGTCCGACATGAGAAAATTGCGATTGATTTTCTCAACGGCGGGCCCTTTCAGCCAGGGAAGCGTCAACTTACCCAGGTCCCAGAGGTGCTGGTGAGTATCACAGATCGGCAATTCGTCCTGCGTCACGTCGGCATCCTTGGACTGGGCGAGGGCGACGCCCGAGAGTGCGAGCATCGAGGCGGTCGTCCCAAGAAAACGGCGGCGATTGACCGGAGCAACCATGGGCGAGTCTCACGAAGCGAGGCCGGGCGGCGTCTGGCCGCACCGGCCTCGGATTTTTCATCGCGTGGGCGAACCGCCCGCCGCAGGAAACTACTTACGCATCCCCTCGCAATCGATAAAGACGAGGGCCTCGTCGCCGATGGGTCCAATGGCGCTCTTGTCGAACCCGAAATCGCTCCGCTTCAACTTGACTTCGGTCGAGAAGCCCACGCGTTTGACTCCTCGCGACTCGATCTCCTCGCCGCCCATCAGACGGAAGGTAATGCGCTTCGTTACGCCGTGCATCGTGAAATCGCCGGTGACATCAAAGCCACCCTCGACGGGCTTGACCGAGGTGCTCTTAAAATCGATCGTGGGGAACTTCTTCGCGTCGAAGTAATCGGCCTGCCGCAGGTG
>JBFWYF010000862.1:0-3634 GCA_050186685.1 Pirellulaceae bacterium | reverse complement strand
AGCCGCTCCTCCAGGCCCCTCAACCGGCCGGCGAGCGCCTCAGTGGGTATATCCGTGGTGGGTAAGATTCCCAGCACTAGGGCAGAGACCTGACGGACATGCAAGTCGTCGTCCTGAAGTCCGACGAGGAGCGACGGGACTGCCGGCGAGCCGATCCTCGCGAGATCGCGAATGGCCAGCGTACGAACGCGCCAGTCGTCATTGGAAAGATCCGCGAGGCCGTGCTGTTCCAATCGGGAATCCTTGGTAAAGCCCTCGTGCAGGGGGTGGAAATCGTGCGTCCTGACGCGCTCCAGCACGTCCGCGGCCGCTGAGGCGTCGTCCTCGGATCCCGCCGCGTTGGATGATTCGGTCGTGGACAGCGCCTTCAATACGTCATCCACCGAAGCGCGATCACCGTGGGTCTTGCTGATCTTCGCGAACCGGATGCTTCCGTCCTGGCCGATGACAAAGGTGGAAGGAAAAGCCGTTTCCCGCGGGGCGACCCAACGAAGTCGCCAGGCATTGGTGAACGTGTAATCGGGATCAATCAGCAGGTGAAAGCCCTCCGGAAGAGTCTTTCCAGTGATGAACTCCTCGGCACGGGGTTTCAACCCGTCGGCCGGTCCGGGATAGACCATCAAGACGGTTGCCTTGGCGGCTTTCAGCTTATCAGCCGCCGAGATGTACTGGCCGACCTGCCGGCTGCAGATGGGACACTGATATCCAGGAAAGCCCCTGAGCACCACCAGCACTACCGGCCCTTGTTCCGTAAAGCTGGACAAGCGGAAGGATTCTTCATGGAGATCGGCCAGTTCGAAGTCGCGTGCTTCGTCTCCGACCGCTGGCAGCTTCGCTTCGTCTGCCGTGGCCGTCGGAAGGGCGGCATAGAAGCCCAGAAAAAGGCCAAGGGAGGCCACACGAAGAACGGAAAGTGGGCGCGAAGCCCTGTAGTTCGGCATGGAATCCCGGACGAACGCATCGACGAGGCACGTTGAGTTTGACATGTTCAGAATCTCTCACCGAATGAGGTTGCTGAAAGCCCCTCGATCAACTTGATTCTTAAGAGCTGGCTCCGCTCATTTCCGATCCTGTCCAGACACCTTTTGGATCACCATCTTCAGTCGACTTGGGTCGCCAGGTTTCCCTGACAGCTCGAACCCGATCCCGCTGTGCAGCCAAAGCAGTGCTGGCCCGTTACGATCTTCCGCGCGGCCAGCGTCCTGAAATCGAAATCGGCGATGTGCCGCGGCATTCCAGGGGCCAGGCCCAGATTGAGCATCTGGTTGAAGTCGCAGTCGTACAGGCGGCCTTGCCAATCGACGGATAGCATCGAGCGGCACATCAGCGCTCCACAAGTCAGAGGATTGAATGCGTCGGTCAGCTTCCGCATATAGGACTCGTACTGGCCCGTTCGCAGCAGGTCATCCAGGAAACGGCTGATGGGCATGTTCGTGATCGTATACAGGCGGTTGAAGACCACGTCGTACCGAGCGGCCAATTCCCGACGATAGTCCGCCTCCAAACTCTTCTGCGGCGGCGGAAGCGATGGCCCCGACGGATTGTACATCAACGTCAACTCCAAGCCGCTGCCCAGATGGCCGTATCCCAGGGCGTTCAAGCGTCGCAGTGCCTTGATCGAGCGCTGGAAGACGCCATCGCCGCGCTGGGCGTCGGTGTTCCCTTCCAAGTAACACGGCAACGAGGCCACCACCTCGACGCGATGCTCGGCCAGAAACGTCGGCAAGTCGTCGTAGCCGGGCGCCAAGAGGATCGTCAAATTGCAACGATCGATCACCCGCCGTTCAATCATTCGGGCGCGCTCGACCAGCCAGCGGAAGTGCGGGTTCATTTCCGGCGCGCCGCCGGTGATGTCCAGGGTGGGAATGCCACCTTCGGCCAGCGATTTCAGGCACTGCACGATCGTCCCTCGCTTCATGATCTCGCGACGGTCCGGCCCAGCGTCGACGTGGCAATGACGGCACGTCTGGTTACAAAGCTTGCCCAAATTGACCTGCAAGACCTCGATGCCACCTGCCCGCAAAGGCGTGATGCCATGCTCGTCCAGGGCTTGATCGAAGCGGCGGCGTCCGTCGGGGCGCTGCAACATCTGGAGTTGTTCGGAAGCATGGGACAGCGAGTTTCCTTGTCGCAGCAGGGTCAGTTGTGGCATGAGTAGTCCCGGAGTTGTGTGCGAACCGCGAGAGTCGGTCAGGCTTCGTTGGGGACGCGCGCCGCGCACCGTCAGCAGCACGAGCCGTTGGGCCCGCAACAGTCGTCCGGCCCGCTCGCGGTGAGGTCGTAATCGGCGCCCTTCGTGGTGCGAGGATGCCGACGGGCGGCGGACTTGCAGTGGAACGGTTGCGCCCCATCCAGCGGCACTACCACGCGGGGCTCGATGCCGTCGAACATGCCTTCGTAAGGTTCGCGACGCAGCAATTGAAAAGTCTTGTCGCACACGGCCATTCGCTCGCCGCGATAGAAGGTGTGCCCGTCATCGTCCTCGACTTTCTTGAAAGGCCCGCGATAGATCACGGCCTGATTGCGTTCCAGGCATGGGCCTTGTTTTCCCTTGTGCGCCACGACTGTCACGCTGCGGAATTCGATTCCCCGCACCACGCGCCAGGGCGATATCTGCCGCTTGACGACTTGAATGCCATGAAAGCCCGCGGCCTCGAAAGCCTGCAGCAAGCGGTCCTCGCGAAATGCCCCGGACATGCAACCCGACCACAGTTCCGGGTCGTCCCGCAGGTCGTCCGGCACGTCTTCATCGGCCACGATGTCGCTGATGGCCGCCCGGCCGCCACGGCGCAGCACCCGAAAGATTTCCGCGAAGAGTTGCGCCCGATCGGCCATGCGGACCAGGTTGAGAACGCAGTTGGAGACGACGCAGTCGATCGACTCATCCGAGATCAGGGGTTCCTCGCAACGAAGCCGTTCCTCGGTCGCCCGCGCCGCCAGCCAATCGGCGGGTGAAATGATCCGTCGCCGCGATGCCTCCTGCGTCAGGCGGTCCAAGTCGAGGCGCAAGTCCTGGATCAACCCGCAGCGAAAATCGACATTGGCGAATCCCAGCCTGGTCGCGACGGTCTCTCGGTGCCGCCGCGCGAGTTCCAGCATGGATGGGTTGCAATCCACGCCGATCACGCGACCATGCCGTCCGACCACCTGGGCCAGGATGTAGCAGACTTTGCCCCCGCCCGATCCTAGGTCGAGCACCGTTTCCCCCGGTCGGACATACGGCGTGGGATCGCCACAACCATAATCACGTTCGATGATTTCAACCGGAATGACGTCAAGAAGCTCGGGAGGGTATTCCACTGGACAGCAAAGCGCCGGCTCGACGGCTTGCGCCGCCGAGGCGTAGCGATCGAACACCGACGACTCCGAGTTGTGATTGGATGACTCATTGGCTACCAACATTGGGGCACTGCTCCTGTGCGTGGTCTCGTGAAAAGCCGAAGCGGACCGGCCCCATTTGTCAGGGCAACTGTCCGCAACAACAGTAAAGCCATGCTACGAAAGCCGGTCGCGAGCGTCTGTGAACTGTCGTACATCCGTCGGTAGCTCCAACGAGTGGCATCGGAAGAGGCCGCCGCGATTCAATATGCGCCAAGAGTCGCGCGATCGACAATTCCCCCAGTGTGCCCCATTT
>JBFWYF010000861.1:0-3638 GCA_050186685.1 Pirellulaceae bacterium | reverse complement strand
GGCGCGTGCAATGGACAAGTTCACCGTCATACGCTCGCTGGTCGGTGCGCGGGACGACCACAACGTCCATCAGTGCATTACCGGCTGGGAAAGCCACCCGCAGCAGACGAAGTCGCCGGAAGTGCCAGGCTACCCGCCCGGCGGATGGCCGAGCATCGGGTCGGTCCTGTCGCGGGTCCACGGACCAGCGGTAGCGGGCGTGCCTCCCTCGGTCGACTTGACCCCGGTGAATTACGACGCGCGGTTTGTGGTCAGCGCCAACCCGGGCCAGGCAGGGTACCTCGGTCCAGCCCATGCCGGCTTCGAAGTGGCGGCGGTCGACCGGCGCAATATTGAGTTGAACGGCGTCAGCCTCGATCGGCTGGCGGATCGGCGTTCGCTGCTTGCGGGGCTCGACCAGTTTCGCCGGACGTCGGACGCGGCCGCTGCCGGCCAGGATTCCTTCACACAGCAGGCGTTGTCGGTCCTCACCGCTCCCCGGCTGGCCCAGGCGCTCGATCTGCGGCGGGAAGATCCGCGGATCCTGGCCCGTTACGGGCTCGGCCCCGACGGTACCCCGCTCGACGGGAAGCAGTCGCTGCTGGACCAGTTCCTGCTCGCCCGCCGCGTGGTCGAAGCGGGTGCCCGTTGCGTGACGCTGTGCTTCAGCAGCTGGCCCTTCGGACGGATGCTGCAGGGAGACTACAATTGGGACTGGCACAAGGACAATTTCTCACTCGCGCGGCAGACCCTGCCGCTGTTCGACTGGGGGATCACGGCCCTGGTCCAGGACCTGGACGAACGCGGGCTGCTCGGCGACGTCGCCGTGGTGGCCTGGGGCGAGTTCGGTCGGACGCCGAAGATCAATGCCCAAGCAGGACGAGATCACTGGCCGCGTGTCGCCGGCGCCTTGCTGGCGGGCGGCGGTATGCGGATGGGCCAAGTCGTCGGCGCGACGAACCGCTACGGCGAGGAAGCCGTCGATCGCCGCGTCCATTTCCGCGAGGTCTTTGCGACGCTGTACCATCAGATGGGCATCCGCGTCGACTCGACGCGATTCACGGACCTGGCCGGCCGCCCGCAATACCTGGTCGACGACCGCCGGCCTCTGCCCGAACTCGTGTGAATTCGCCGCGCCGGGCCGTGCTTAGTCGGCGGCAGGCTGAGGCGGCTTTTTCAGCGGCAAGGTGTAGAGAAAAATGTCCCGCGGTACCTGGTTCTCGCGCGAGATCATGGTGAGGTGCTGATCGGGCGTCACTCCGTCGATGCCAAAATCGTGCGCGACGATCCGAGCACCGGCCCGCATCCGCTCGAGCTGAGGGAGCAGCTGGACGTTCATTTCCGGCAGCAGGTACAGCGTCACGACGCTCGCCGGGCGGAGATCCACCCTGAAGATGTCGCGCTGCTCGATGCGCACGAGCTTCTCGACCCCTCGCCGAGCGACGTTGGCCCGTGCCTCGGCAACCACGTCCGGGTCGATCTCGAAACCTACCGCCTGACACTGATACCGGGCCGCCGCTGCAATCACGATCCGGCCATCGCCGCACCCCAGGTCATAGACGACATCGCGAGATGTGACCCGAGCGACCTCCAGCATCCGCTGCACGACGTCGGGCGGGGTACCCACATGAATCGCAGTCCGTTCGCCTTTCCGAGCGGGCTCGTCCGCCGAACTCCCGATCGAGACGGCCAAAGCTACGACGCAGACGACCAGTGCGGCCACGCACCGAGAGTACCCCATGCTTCAACTCCTGCGGACTCAGGCTCTGCCTATTCCCGCATTCTGATGCGTCAAGCGGGCGCTCTCAAGCCGCCGAGCGTCGCAGCGGCAGCCACTCGACGGCATATGGGCGGCGTGGAAAGACCAGCCGAGTTCGCTGGCGATGCAGGAACACGAAATTCTGAATCCCGGCCGACCGCTCCCCGAAACGCGCGACCGAGAATTCGGCGAGCGGAATCAGCTCGCCGCCAGCGAAGAAGTACCCGGCGTAGCCTAAGTCGTTCAGGTATTGGAACGTGGGATTCTCGGCGGCGGGCAACTGCGAGACGGGGCGGGATTCTACGAGCAACATCGGCGAGTCCGCCGCCAGCACCTGCTGGCTGCCGCGCAGCACGGCCGCTTCATGCAGTTCGACGTCGCATTTAATGAAGGCAATCGGCCGCGCGGCTCCGATCGATGCGAGGTGCTCGTCCAAGGTCGCCACTTGCACGTCGATGTGGTGGCAGTCCGTTTCGTCCGCACACGGCTCGAGGGTCGCCCATCCCGTGTACTTCGGGATGCTCAATTGCTGGCGGCGCGCGGAGTCGGACAGGGCCACGGGGCAGATCGCGACGTGCCGATGGCCTCGTCGAGCCGCAAATCCGCGCAAGTACTGTGCCAGCTGCGGTTGCGGCTCGAATGCATAAACGTGGCCGGCCGGGCCCACCGCCCGCGATAGCCAATAAGTATAAGCGCCTTTATGAGCGCCGATATCCACGACATTCTGTCCGCTTTGCACAACGTCGCAGACGAATCGGCATTCGTCGGGCTCGCTGCGGCGCAGAAAGCGACTCGCTCGGCTCTTGAGCCGGAGATACTGAAAGAAATTCACGCCCGCATACTCCGTGGTCTGTCCGCTGGGGGGCTCGTGCGGGGGATCATACCGCGCCAAGTCAAATGGCAAAATCGCAGAATCCGGTCACAAGCGACGCAGCGACGCCGCGGCATGCCAGCAAGATAGGTCTGCCGCAGAGGCCGCCGAGTGCGCGGAGAGGCGAGACACGATGCTCTTCTCCGCGCACCCAGCGGCCTCTGCGGGAACTTCCTCCCCCGCACCCGCCTCCGCTAAGCTACTCCCGATACCACACACTACCCCTGCACTTGCCCCGCCTGGGAGCCCGAACCATGAAACCATGCCGCGCTGCTGTCGTAGGGACGGGCTTTATCGGGCCCGTGCACGTCGAGGGCCTGCGGCGGGCCGGCATCGAAGTGGCCGCGCTTATCGGTTCGACCCCCGAGAAGTCCCGTGCGGCCGCGGTCCGGCTAGGCGTCCCGGTGAGTCACGCGACGCTCAATGACGTGCTGGCAGACAGCTCGATCGATGCCGTCCACGTGACCACGCCGAACCGCTGGCATTTTGAGCAGGCTCAGGGTGTTATGCGCGCCGGCAAGCACATCCTCTGCGAGAAGCCGCTGGCAATGAACTCCCGCGAGTCGGCCGAGCTGGTGCGGCTGGCCGCCGCGAGCGGGGTAGCGGCAGGGGTGGCATACAACGTCCGGTTCTATCCGCTTTGTCACGAAGCGGCCGAACGCGTCCAAACCGGGCAATTGGGGCGGGTCTGGCACATCACCGGCAGCTACGTGCAGGATTGGCTGCTGCACGACACCGACTTTAACTGGCGGGTCTTGGCCGAGGATGGCGGAGCGCTGCGGGCTATCGCCGACATTGGCACGCACTGGCTGGACCTGGTGCAGTTCATTACGGGACAGCGAGTCCTAGCGGTGTGTGCCGATCTCCAGACCGTGCATGCACAGCGGCAGCATCCACGGCGGGGCGTCGAGACGTTTTCCAGTTCCGGGAAGCGCCCCGCTACCGACGTGGCCGACAGCATCGCGATCACGACGGACGATGCAGGCTGCGTGCTCCTGCATTTCGATAACGGCGCTCAGGGGGCCCTGT
>JBFWYF010000860.1:0-3640 GCA_050186685.1 Pirellulaceae bacterium | reverse complement strand
CCCGCAACGCGGCGCTCACGATTTACCATCCGCCAGATGTTTAACAACTGCACTCGTACCGGGGCATAGGGTTGATACGGAACGCGGCTAAAATCAGCGGCGAGCAACTCGACGTTGCGGCGACGGGCGTTGTCCAAGAACCACGCCTTGAGCTTACGGTATTCATCGAGACCAATTCGCACAGATACACGCCCGTTCCTGTAGGATAATGAGTAACCTCCGTAGTGGACCGGTACGCGCCGAACATCCCTCACCTGCCCAACTTCTTCGTCAAAAAACACGTGTTTGCCGTGCGTCGCCATGAGCAGGAAAAACCGTTCGTGACGAATGTACTGCATATTCGCAAGACCGGCTCGCTTCCGGCGACAACGTTCCTTCTGTGAAGCCGCGATGTCATAGCGGGCGATGAGTTTCTGATCAACGAGCTCGGGATTCTTGTGTTTGGGAATTCGCCCCGACACGTAGAACCAATAGCCGCGGGCTATGTACGCAACCGCCACCTGCTGAATGAACCCGTCCACCGAAGTCGCATTACACCGATACTGCATTTCCCGCCGACGCCTGATACTGCCCGATAGATGGGGATTGTTCACGGCACAATCCCCAAGGCCGTTATGCGAAATCGCATTGCAACCGTGACTTCGGCTTCCTGCACCGACCGGCGTGGGAGCCTGCGAATCGTCGCGGACTTGCGGGTGCTTTCATATTGCCCGGCCTCACGGCCGGCCCGCTATCGCCCGCGAACCGATTCACGCTCCACCGCCACCGACGCATACAGGACCAGCAAGCATGGATGGCACGGCTCGAAATCGGAGCCGTGCCGCACGCCCGCCTTCGCCGATTGCCTACGGCTGTCGCGCCGCGCGCGACTTGTTTCTAAGTTGTACGCGGCTAATAATGGAACAGCCTAAAGCAGGAACCTGACGCACCCGAGGCACCCTTTAGATGCACCTCGAGTGTCGTCATCAAATGCGTGTGCCCCAGGCAGCCGGTCCACCACGACCAGCCGCGTGGGGCCACGTTGTTCCTAGCCAAAGGTTGCGAGGCGGAACGCCTCGTCAGAACACTCATTCGGACGGGTTCATGCCCGTCGCCTCTTTCGTCGTCGCTCCATGCCGAGGTTACCAGCCCCGGCGCGAACGAACGGCCACTGCCTTGCAGCCGCTTCGCCGGCCTCCCGGCCGCTCCTACTCAAGGCACACTCCCAGACTGAAGCATTTGAATCACTCGGCTGATCATGCCGAGCACCGGTCACCACACCGGCCGCTTCAGTCCTTCCCGGATTAGCGATCATCTTCATTTAACCCGTCACGTCGCTAGAGGGTGTTATCCCTCGAATTCAGGTCGTATGCGCATCGCTCCCGCGACGGCATCGTTTCCACGAGCGAATCGCTCATGATTTCTGCGGGCCGAAACAAGAAGCACCCGCCTACCCTTCGACCTGGATCTTTCGCGGTTCAGCACCGTCTCAGGTTGAAATTCACCGGCAAGCCCTTTTGGGCCTTTCATGGTTGAGCTTTTCACCGTCGGGCTTCTCTCACCCGATCGCCGAGCCTGATCAAGGGCCCGGTTCCCGTCCTCGCGGACGCAGAAGCTCCCCACGCCGGCCAGCGTTGAACGAACCTGACGGGTCTTGCACCCGAATTGTCCCGCATATGCGAGACTGTGGTCCGAACCCCGCGGGGGGATTTGCTTCGACTTGTGCCGAAGCTCACCGCCTTTGACGACCGCAGCCCTCATCGCGTCGCGAAATGAACGCAACTCGACAAGGGTCTGTCTCCGTCGCCCCGCCTCCCCGCCACGTCATCGGATAGAACGTCGGAATTGACCTTGATTGGTGGTCAAGGATTTGCGCCGACGAGCCTCCGTCGATCTGGACGAGCCATTCTCATGGCATCCAGCTCTACGGGCCGACACATTGGCGGGTGGTGAACTCCGCCCCCTTGGCTCGGTTGGTAAGGCCGAGTTGAACGGGTTGTGTCGCCAATCCGAACGGTGTCGCGCAACGTGATTTCCGTCACTGACGACCACGAGCCTAAGCTCGCGGCTCGAACCTACCGTACATCCGACTTGCAGGCACCTTGCGATTCCCGACAGATCCTCTGTAGTTTGCGCGGAGTCCAGATCAGCTTCGGCAGCGTGTATTGTCGCGGGTCGTCAAGCTCTACAAGCGGTGCGTGATAAGAAAGCAGCAGCAATCCCTCTTCAGCAGCGCCAAACGTGTGCATCAGCCCGCGCGTAAACGTCAGCGCATCGCCTGCCTTAACGGGAATAGACCGAATCCGCTCTCCGGTGAACCGCTCCAGCGGCTCGCTTGAAATGTGGAACAACCCTTCGCCGTCAAGCACGACGATGAAGCGGTCGGAGAACTCGTGCACATGCATCGGCAGGTCGAGCGTGCCGGGGTCGAATCGAAGCTTGGCAAACCCGTCATCCCTGCACTCGTCGAGTAGCTCCTCGGCCGACCACACGGCACCCGCGATGCTCTTCGTTTGCTCGAAAGGCGCCTTCAGCACGATCGGGAACTCGTTCTCGGCGAGCGCCACCAGTTCGCGAACAAGCGATCCATCCGTCTCAGGAAATCCGAGCTTGAGCGACCTAGTTGTCGCCCACACTCCTCCTCGCGGCGGCGCCACTTCCTGAGTGGCAGCCCGACCGAGGTCCAAGAGTAGGCGCAAGCTTTCATGCCCTGAGATTCTCCCCACCAAACCCGCACTGATCGTTGAAGGAATGGTCTGCAACATCTCCGCACCTCCTTTCGGCTTGACTCTCCGGGCGCGGTCCGGCAAGAAGTTCGGTACTTGTACGGTACTTCGGCCGCGCGTCAAGGGGTATGGAGCATGAATTTCGGTCTGGCCGAAAAGCCGGGCTCACAGAATCTGAACGAATCGCAGTTCTTCTTGAGGAGTACAGGGCACTTCATCAGCTGCTTCTTTTTCGCCTTCGCGCGATGGACCAACGTGTTCCTGCTGCTGGTGGCTTACTCGGTGTTGTTTTAGGCAGCGTCCCCGCAGTGCCGAAGGAGACTCAGCTCCTATTCCTAGCTGGCGCCCCTGCCTGCTTGGCGTGGATTGCAGCTACCACGTTCAGCCATGCACGGTCCAAAGAGGACCACCTGCGACGAATTGACGAAATTGAGCGGCACGTCAACCAGATTGCTGGGGAAGAGTTGCTCGTTTTTCAATCTCAGCACCCCAACCGTCAGGCTGTTACTGCGGGCCGAACTGGAGCGGCGGCCATCATGGCCGTTGCGAGCGCCTGCCTAATCGCCTTTGCGGCATGTGCCTTCCTATTCCAGACGCAAACCAACGTCCCGCCGCAACTTGCGATGGCTTACAACGGGTACGTCCTTGTTTCTGCCGGTTACGTCGCCGCGGCGTTCCACTCGTTGCGGCGCTATCGCTACCGGCGGTCCCCGGCGAGTCCAAGATTGCCGTTCGCGGCGATGCGACACGAGTAGACGAGGCTTGGACAAGAATTCCGGTTCCAGAGGCTTGACTTTTCCGGATCGACTGTAAGCATATACGCGTACAGCACGTGAGGAGCCAATGCCACGACACGCACGATCCAGTCCGGAGCCGGTGGGCGAGTTGCTTCGCCGAACTCGCGTCGAGAGCCTGAACAAGGGACTACGCGAGAT
>JBFWYF010000859.1:0-3660 GCA_050186685.1 Pirellulaceae bacterium | reverse complement strand
GCTGGCCTTCGGACGCGGAGGCCTGGATTGGCGAGCGAGGATGCGGATTACTCACCTATGAACTAGTCCGAGATGGATACCTGTTGTCTCTGCTGGCCTATGACGAAGTACGCGTATATCGCGAGGAGATCGGAGTGAAAGAGCTCGGCAAGCTCGTGGGCAATAACCTCGATGTCGACGAGCTGTTCTATCTCACGACCATGCGGCACATCATCGATGCTTGTGCTCAACCGTATTACCAGCGACACGGTTTGAGCCAGGATCTGGAAGCCGAGTTGGAATGCGTGCGGAATTCCGCGATTTATCCGTTCGTAGCGGACCATCTGCTGCTGGTCGACGTGGCCGAACAGCTCCGCCAACAGGCACTGGACAGGGCTCGGTGCGAGGCATGGCGTCTGGCCCTCCTTCTGGCGTCGGGCCGCGCAGCCCCCGCGGGGCAGGTGAACCCGCTGACCGGCGAAGCTTTTCCCGTCCGGTCGGGCCGGGACGAGATCGTCGTCGGGCCGGTGGACCCACTCGACGAAGACTCGCTGGTTCGCATCGGCTACTAGTCAGGCTCTGTCAGTAAACCCATCGCCCTGACCCTCTTCCGGAGTCTGGGGAGAGGGCACTGGGTGAACCGCTTCGCGGTCACTCATGGGGGGGGGCTCTGACATAGCCTGATGCTGTGACAGGACTCAGACGGAGCGGGCCAGGGGCGAGACGGCCCGCGTCGGAGCGGTCCGGCCGGCCAGTTCGCGGCAAGCCTGGGCGATACCCGGGGTATCCAGGCCCAGGTCGGCGAGCAACTCGCCACGCTCCCCGTGCTCGATATACCGATCGGGAATCCCGAGTCGCCGCACGGGGCCGATTCCGATCTGGTACTCGTTCGCGGTATCGAGCACTGCGCTGCCAAAGCCACCGATCAAGGCGCCCTCCTCGACCGTGACGACGAACAGCCGATCCTGGGCGATGCGCTCGAGCAGTTCCCGGTCGACAGGTTTGGCAAAGCGGGCATTGACGACGCCGACATCACAACCTTCGCTCTGCAATTGATCCGCGGCGGCCAGGCAACTGGTCAACAAGGTGCCGAAGGCCAGAATCACTCCGTCACGTCCCCAGCGGAGTACTTCCGCCTTGCCGAACTCCAACCGGCTCCGGGGACCGGCGACCGTCTCGGCATTGGCCTTGGGATACCGGATGGCGCAGGGTCCAGGGTACTGCAAAGCGAACTCGAGCATGGCCGGTAAGTCGGCCGCATCGCCCGGTGCCATGACCACCAGGTTGGGAAAAACGCGCAGGTAACCGATGTCGAACATGCCATGGTGCGTCGGGCCATCCGGGCCGGTAATGCCCGCGCGGTCCATCATGAAAGTCACCGGCAGGTTCTGGAGCGACACTTCCTGGAAGATCTGGTCGTAGCCGCGCTGGAGGAAGGTACTGTAGATCGCGACGATAGGACGCAAGCCGGCCTTCGCCTGGCCCGCGGCATAGGCGACCGCGTGCGATTCACAAATGCCCACGTCAAAAAACCGCGCCGGGAACTCGTCGCGCACGACCTCTAGCTTGTTTCCCTGGCACATCGCCGCAGTCATGACCGTGACATGCGGGTGTTTGAGCATCTGGTCGCGGATCGCTTCGCTGGCGAGGTTCGTATAAGCCTTGCTGCCCGATTTGCGCTGTAACGGTTCTTCACCATTCGGGCATCCCAGCGCGGGCGGGCTGTGGAAATAGACAGGATCCTGGGCGGCTGGTTGGTAGCCATGTCCCTTTTCGGTGACGACGTGCAGCAGGACAGGACCCTCGAAATTCTTCACGAGCTGCAGGTACTTGCGGAGCACCGCGATGTTATGGCCGTCGACCGGGCCGAGGTAGCGAAAGCCCAGGTCCTCGAACAGCATACCGCCGTGCAGCCCGGCTTTAATCGCCTCTTTCAGCTGCGCCAGGAACCGCTCGGCGGGATCCCCAAACAACGGCACCTTGTTCAAAACCTTGACGACCTCGGTCTTCAGACCGGTATAGAACGGGTTCGTGCGCAGCCGATCCAGGTAGGTGGCCATGCCGCCCACCCGGGGGCAGATCGACATCTTGTTGTCGTTCAGAATCACGAGCAGCGGTCGCCGCAGTCCGCTCGCGTTGTTCATGGCTTCGAACACAATGCCGGACGGAAATGCGCCGTCGCCAATCACGGCGACGGCATGCCGATCTTCGCCCAGCAGCGTGTCGCCGGAATGCAACCCGAGAATCGTCGAGATGCTGCACGCGGCATGCCCCGTCATGAACAGGTCGTACACGCTCTCGGCTGGATTGGGGTACCCCATGAGGCCCCCCTTCGTCCGGATCGTGCCGAACTCGTGGTAGCGTCCCGTGACCAGCTTATGCGGGTAGACCTGATGCCCGGTGTCCCAGATCAACCGATCGCGCCGGAAGTCGAAGGTGCTATGGAGCGCCAGGCATAGTTCGACGACGCCCAGATTGGACGCAAAATGAGCGGAGCGCGTCGCGACCAGATTGCACAGAACTTCGCGAATCTCGACCGCCAGCTGCTCCAGTTCGGACACCGGCATGGAGTGCAAATCGGCGGCGGATTCAAGTTTGGACAATAATTTGTGCATTAGCGATTCCTTTCGAGCACAAACCGGGCCAGAGACACCAGGGAATGGGAGTCGTTCATAAAAATGCTCACCGCAGCGCAGGCTTGGTCAATCAGTGCTTTCGCTCGAGCGCGACTTTCCGTTGCTCCGAGTAATGCCGGGAAGGTCAATTTGCCGCGATCGGAGTCCTTAGCGGCTCGCTTCCCCATGGCGTCCGTGCTCCCCTGTACGTCCAGCAGGTCGTCGACAATCTGGAACGCCAGCCCGAGGCACCTGCCATACGTGTCCAGGGCGGCCAATTGTTCGTTTGTCGCCTGGGCGACCAGCCCCCCGAGTCGAAGCGACACGCGAAACATCGCGCCCGTCTTCCGCCGATGAATGCGTTCGAGCTCCTCGAGCGTGCCTTCCCGGAACTCGGCGGCCAGATCGTCGGCCTGGCCCCCCACCAGCGCCGAAGCGCCAGCGGCCTGGCCCAATTCCGCACAACATCGGACAGCGACGGTCGGAGGATCGATGTCGGTGGCCAGGACTTCGAAGGCTCGCGCGAGCAACGCGTCGCCGGCGAGAATCGCCGTCGCCTCGTCGAAGGCCGCATGACAAGTAGGGATGCCCCGTCGCAGGTCATCGTCGTCCATCGCCGGCAGATCGTCGTGGATCAGCGAATAGGTATGGACCATCTCGACGGCACACGCCGCGGGCATGGCCCGCTGCCGATCACAACCGCATGCTTCCGCCGCCATTAACACGAGCATCGGGCGCAACCGCTTGCCGGGCGCCAGCAAGCTGTGGCGAATCGCATCGCGCAGGCGCGCGGGACAATCCGGATCGAACTCGGTATACCGACGCAGCGCCGCCTCGATTTCGGTGCGCGCGGCGGCGGAATAGGAATTCAGTTCGGCGGTCGAGTCCGGCATGGGATCCTTATTCTAAAAGAGCCCTTTTTGCCTGTCTATCTCGCCGGACTCGCGCTCCGCCGCGCCAAGGGTTGCCTCGTCAGCTTCCTCCGTATCCTCCGCACAATCGGCCACCGTGACAGGGGCGGATCGTGATCGCCGCCGGGACCGCTGATCCCGTTTCTCGTCCAGCG
>JBFWYF010000858.1:0-3663 GCA_050186685.1 Pirellulaceae bacterium | reverse complement strand
CCTGAGGGATACCCGTGCGCTGCCCGCCTTCCTCTACCGCACCGCCCGCAACCACGCATTGGCCTTGTTGCGGCATCGTCAGGCCGATGTCCGTCTGCACGCAACGGTCGACGTACCGCAAGACAGCACCGATACGGAACCTTCCTTTACCGCGGAGGACGCGGCCGCGGTCCACGCCGCCTTGGACAGGCTTCCGCCCGTGCAGTCGGAGGTGCTGACGCTTTTTTTTCTGGAGGACCTGACGACCCGTGAGATCGCCCTGGTGCTCGGCATTCCGCCGGGCACGGTCAAGTCACGTCTCTTCCACGCCAAAAAAGCCCTCAAAGCGATCCTCTTGGAAGGAGTGAGCCATGTCATCTGAGAACAAGCTGCGCGCTAACCTGTTCGATGCGGAACCGATCAGCCCGGAACGCCAGCAGAGGTTTCGGGAAGAACTAGACCAGATCGTGGAGCCTCGGCTCTCCAGAGCCTACCGTCTGTACTATGTCCTGGCTCTGGTCGGACTGATCACCGGGATGCCGGGTGCGGTGTGCGGAGTATTCTTTGACCGGGAGCACCGCTGGCTGTGGGCCCTGTTTCTGCTGGCCTCCATGCCCTTCGCGGGCTGGATGGTTTATATCTTGCGGCGGGCGGCCGAGCCCTTGCGGATCATGCAGGGCATGAGCAAAGCTCTGTCTGGCCTGGGCGCGGCGGGAGCCGGGATCTTGATTGTCTACGGCCTCCAACACCCGTCGCTGACCAGCATCTTGTGGGCCCTCTTGGGCCTGTTGGTGTTCCTGCTGACCAGTTTCATCAATCTGTGGAACCGTCTCCTCTCGGCGGAAAACGCCGTGCGCGAACAGATCCTACGTGTCGAATACCGCATCGCCGAATTGGATCGGCCGTGTTGAGCTGAGCGTTGGTGCGTGCCTATTCCCAAGCCTTGCACGAACGAGAAACAACCATACGGGATTTTGCCAGAGTCTGGCACGCCGGAGGGAACGGTTCACAGCCCCCTGCTCGGTAACCTGCATCTCGACCCGTTGGATCATTTCGTCGCCGCTGCCGGCCATGAGATGGTGCGCTTCGCGGACGACCTGGGGATCGTATGTCGGTCCCGCGAAGACATCGAACGAGCGAATCTCCCACGCTCCGGCAATCGTGGCTACGGCGCTACTCTCCCCGCCTCGCTAACCCGTACCTCCCCTCGCACCACAGCCGCAGTACCAACCAAAAGGCCGCTCGCGCTTCTTGGCTCGTAATCTTGGATTGGCCGCCCGTGCGGACGACGTAGGTAATCGGGACTTCCCGGATGCGAGCTCCCAGGCGCTGCAACATCCATAACATCTCTTCCAGCAGCGAATAGCCCTGCGAGCGCACCTGGTCCCACGGCAACTGCCGCAGGACGGCGACGCGGAATCCACGAAAGGCGCCGCTGCAGTCGCGGACCGGCAGGTTCAGCATCCAGCGGGTGTACCAGTTCACACAGCGGCTCATCACGTGCCGGTGCCAGGGCCAGCCCTCGATTCCGCCACCGGGCACGTATCGCGAGCCGATGACAACGTCGGCGGGATCGTCGCGGTGCGTCAGTTCGGCCAGCAGGGCGGGCAGGAAGTGCGGGGGGTGACTGAAGTCCGCGTCCAACGTCATGGCGAAGTCGTAGTTCTCGTCGATCGCGTACCTCAGCCCCGCGACGGTGGCGGATCCCAATCCGAGCTTTCCTGATCGATGCAGCACGCGAAACTGGGGATCGCTTGCCGAGCGGGAATCGCACCATTGGCCCGTGCCGTCCGGCGAGTTGTCGTCGATGACCAGGATTTCGGCGCCGGGCAGGTGCCGGCGGATTTCGTCTACGAGTTCCGGAAGATTGTCGATCTCGTTGTAGGTCGCCATCACGACCAGAATTCGGGGCGGAGGAACCATGATCGACGTGTGCTCGCCCGGTCAGCCGGAGGTGACGCCTCGGCCACGAGGGAAAGGTTCGACGGAGTTGCCCGCTTTATGCGGCGGATGGGACTTGTCTTCCCGAGGGGCGGGTCAGCAGCGAAACGCCGATCAGGACGAGGAACCCCAGTGGAATTGTCACGATGCCCGGCTGGCTAAACGGCACAATTGAATCGTCGCGAGACCAGCCGTACACATCCTGGTAGGTATCACCGCTGAGCAGGATCCAGCTGAGCGACGAGACCATGCCGACGGTGACCGCCGCCACGATCCCTTGCCGGGTGGTCCCTTTCCAGAACAGCAACATCATCAGGGCAGGCAGATTGGCCGAGGCCGCGATGCTGAACGCCCATCCGACCAGGTAGGAGACGTTCATCCGCTCGAACAAGACGCCCAGCACCATGGCGATGATGCCGACCGCCACGGAGGCCATTTTCGCAATCCGCACCTTGCCGAAGTCGGGCAAATCCCAACCCGCGACGCTGATCAGCAGGTCGTGAACGACGGCTCCCGCGGCGGCGATGATCAATCCGCTGACCGTACCGAGGACCGTGGTGAAGGCGATGGCCGAGATGATGGCGAACAGGAACTCGTTGAAGCTGCGCGCCAGCAGCGGTGCGGCCATGTTGCTGTTGGTCACGTCGAGCGACCCGGACGTCATGGCACCCAATCCGATGTAGAGCGTCAGCACATAGAAGAACCCGATGCTCGCAATGCCGACGATCGTGCTCTTCCTGGCGGACGCTTGATCCTTGACCGTGTAGTAGCGGATAAGGATGTGCGGCAGCGAGGCGGTGCCGCCGAACAGGGCGATCATCAGCGACAGGAAATTCAGCTTGTCGTACCACTTGTCGGACCGGATGCCTTTGAATGCCGGCAAGTTCCCGGGCCGCAGGATTTCCTCGCCGGCGGTGACTTGGGGCGTATAAGTGGTTACGCGGGCGCCATCCTCGTGGGCGGTGGCGGTGGACTTCCACAGCACGATCTCGCTCTCCTGAATTGTGCGGAGGAAAGCGAGCGGGCCGAGCGGGCCGGTACGTTGGATGTCGCCGGGCAGCCGAGCGACGTGGCCGACCGGCCGAAAGTCGCCCTGCCCCGAGCCGGTTCCCTGCGGCAGCCCGTTCACCAACCGGTCACCATCCTGCTCGACGACCAACGTCTGGGGCTCCATCATCGCTGGCGATCCCGAGGGGACGGAGAGGCCTCGCATCAGAATGAGCACCGTCAGGATGGTGCTGAAGATGACCAGCAGCGAGCCTTTCAGGAATTGCACGTATGTGGTGCTGACCATGCCTGCCGTGACGACGATCAACGTCACGACGGTGCCGACCAGAATCACTCCGTATACGTGCTCGAATCCGAGCAGCGGTTTGACGAGCGCGCCGGCCCCGACCATCTGCGGAATGAGGTAGAAAATGCTGACCACCAGGGTGCTAATCGCCACGACCAGTTTGATGCCGCGCGACTGGAAGCGGTTGTCCAGCGCATCGGCCAGCGTGAACTTGCCCATGCGTTTGAGCGGTTCGGCGACGACCAGCAACGCTACGATCCAGCCCGCCAGATAACCGATGGAGTACAGAAATCCGTCGTAACCATAAAAGGCAATCATGCCGCAGATGCCGAGGAACGACGCGGCCGAGAGGTAGTCGCCCGCGAAGGCCACTCCGTTGACGAACCAGTGAATGGAGCCTCCGGCCGCGAAGTAGCCTTGCGACGAGACGGCTCGTTTGCCGAGGTAGA
>JBFWYF010000857.1:0-3664 GCA_050186685.1 Pirellulaceae bacterium | reverse complement strand
GACGTGATCGAGCGATCGGCTGCGTGGTGCGAGAAGTACTTCGGCAAGCGATGAACGTGGAATGATCGCTCAATTTGCAGGACTTAGTTCATGATCATTCGCCTTGCTCTCCTGTCACTGCTCGGGTGTGTTTCGTTAGCCGCTCCAGCTGCCGAACCGGGGCTGGTCGGGCACTGGAAGTTACGAGGTGACGGGCGAGACCATTCGGGGAATGGCCATCACGGCATCGCTCACAACGTCGATTTGGCGAAAGGAACCTTCAACGGAACGTCAAGCTACCTTGAGGTGCCTTCGTCGCCGGCGTTCGATTTCGGCAC
This sequence comes from Pirellulaceae bacterium, assembly GCA_050186685.1. Classification (GTDB taxonomy): domain Bacteria; phylum Planctomycetota; class Planctomycetia; order Pirellulales; family Pirellulaceae; genus CAZFLF01. Next base: position 3,347 of record JBFWYF010000857.1, on the reverse strand, counting down.
AAACGACTTCAGTATCACGGCCTGGATTCATACGGAGCCCGGCGTGCGCGATGTAGTGGGCGATCTGGTGACCAGATTTGATCCAGCTACACGCATTGGTTTGAACTTGACAATCAACGCTGCCAATCCAGGCTACAACAGCCAAGGCGATGTCCGACATATATTCTTTGGAATCGATCACGGTACCAGCGGCTCCTGGAGCGATTGCGGTCGCCCCGGCGGCAAAGCCCACAGCAGTGATTCGCTCACCGTGTTCAATGGCGAGTTGTATGCCGGCACGACGGACGGTCCGGATGAGGCTGATTGGGCACACGTGTATCGCTATCGAAGCGAAGGCGTTTGGGAAGACTGCGGCCGATTGGGAACAGGTCGAACTCGCGGCGTCTATGCCATGATCGTTCATGACGGCTCCCTGTATGCTGCGACGTCGGCAAGCCACGGCCGGCAACCGGATTCGATGAGTTATGGCCGCGTCTATCGATTTCGCGGCGGCCAGCAATGGGAGGATCTTGGCCAGCCTGGCCAGAATTATCGGCTGAACAGCCTCGCATCATTTCGCGGCAAACTCTACGTGGCCGCGTTCAACATTGGTCCCGCACCCGGACATTGCTATGTTTACGCCGGCGATCGGACGTGGCGCGAGTGCGGCGAATTCGAAGGCTGGCCGCACACACTCGCCGTGCATGACGATCGGCTGTACGCCGCTTATCCTCAGGGCGACGTTTTTGCTTACGACGGGACGAATTGGGAGAATCTGGGCAACCCGCTCGGGTCCAAAGAACGATGTACACAGATTCATGCGATGGGTGTATATGGTGGTGAACTTTATGCGGGCACATGGCCGACGGGCAATGTCGCCGTGCTTCGCGATAAAAAATGGGTCGATTTGGGACGATTGGGTGACGCCACGGAAACTGTCGGCCTCACCGTCTACAACGGCAGCCTCTATGCGGGGACTATTCCTCGCGCCGAGTTGTTTCGCTTCGATGGCCCTCATCAATGGACGTCCATCCGTCGATTGTTCGACCCTCCTGGCTTCAAGCCAGTTCCGGTAGGCGAAAGCGGCCCAGGCGTCGCTGACTGGTCGCGCGCTTCGAGCTTCGCCGTCTTTCGAGGAAAGTTATTCGTCAGTACGGCCACTTGCTACCGGACAAACATACCTTCGCCACTGCCCGGTGAACCGCGCGGCAACGTGTTTGCACTTACAGTGGGTACCAGCGTATCAGTTGACCGCGATCTTGGCCCTGGTTCGAAGCACATTGCAGCGGTCCGCAAGGGGCGATCGCTGATGCTTTATGTCGACGGTGAATTGGCTGCGTCGTGTGAGACCGCTGCAGCGGTGGACCTTTCGAACGATCTCCCCCTGTTGATTGGCCACGGTCCGCAAGCCCATTTTCGCGGAGCCATGAACGACGTTCGCCTCTACAACCGAGCACTCGCTGCAGACGAAGTTCGCGAGCTGAACTCGATCCGGCGGAAATCGCGGAATGAGGCGGGGGGCTGCGCCTTGCTCAGCCATCCCGGCCGCCTCTGAGAGAGCGCTCGAGCCGAGTTGGTTCTCGCGGCTTAGCGTTCTGGTGTGAGCCCAGCGATTTGAATTCCTTGCTAGGTAATCGGTGCGTCATGGACTATAATCCCGGCGACGGGAACTCTTCCCTCTAACCGATTAGCGACCGGACATTTGGTCGATTCCCCGCCTGCCGTCGTCATTTGTGCGTCATTCAGGCCTCTTGGGGAGTCGGTCCATGGCAGTTCCGGATAAATCCATTCTGCAAAAAGTCAATCAGAAACTATCGCGGCTGGGTGGAGCTCAAGGCAAAGTCTTGGCATCCATCGTCCGAGGTGATGTCACGCTGTCGGGCACGATTCAGTATGAAATGCAGCGAGCTTCGATCATGAAAGTCGCCGCCAGCGTTCCCGGCGTAAAGCGCGTGATCGACCAGATGAAGACCAAGCCTAAAGAGCATCACCGATAGCGGTCCGTCTCTCAGGATCGCCTCTTGCCACTTTTCAGCTGCTCACCGGGCCGCGGCGCGGGCTGCGGCTCCGTGCGCGACGGTTGTTGGCCCGGCGATTGAGCTCGCAGTGGCCGCCATTCATCTGCGCCGGAGGATCACCGCACGAATGTGCAACCCGTCGTGACGACTCAAGTGTGCGTCACGGCCTCCGTTCGTGTGTTCTCTCTCGTGTTCCGCCTCGATCGCAAACGCCGGCCAGCTCGAGTTCCAGAGCTCACGATATCCGCCGGAGGGCAGGTTGATTTCGTCGAGGCTTTTGTAGCCGGACCAGCCACCGAAGTTAAGCACTACAAAGAAGTCGCCGTTTTGCCCGCGACTGAATGCCAGCAGCTGTTCCTCGGCGAAGTGGACGGCCAACGGCGACGGTCCCTGAATGTTGGCATTCCGATGCAGGAACGTCGCCATCAGGTCGCGGTCGTCCAGCCGTACGGGGAGAGCTCGGTCGATGCCCGTTAACTCCGTGGAGAGGTCTCGGAACGAGAGCAGCAGCTTGGCGCTATCGCAGGTGTGCGCGTATACGTCCTCGAACAACCGCTCGACTTCCTCCCGCGAAGGAATGTGAAGAAGAGTGTCTCCCATGCAGACCGCGGCATCATAGGGAGCATGAGGCGCGTAGTTGCCGCTGTGGCGCAAATCGCCGCAAACGATCGAAATGGACCTGCCCGCGACAAGCGAGCTGAGTTCGTCAAGCAGCTGCTGACTCGTATCGACCGCGACGACGGAGTAGCCCAGATCCGCCAGCGCGAGCGACTGAAAGCCTGAACCGCAACCCAGGTCGAGGGCCCTCGCGCCAGCGGGCGCCCCAAGTCCATATTGGGTCAGTATCGTGCGGTTCTTTTCCAACTGGGCGGCATGCCCGCCGCTCATCCAGGTATAGCGAGCTGCCAGAAACTGCTCGTAGTGGTCTTGGACGGTACGAAGCATGTCATGATCCTATCTGGAAACGAGACGGCCGCACGTCTGACTGCTGCCTCTTGCCCACGTGCACCGACACCTAGGGACTGTAGCGGAATTCGCCAGACGCCGCGACCAGCGGTGTCGTATGTTCCCGAGCCATCGCTCGAGGCGCGGGGCCGGAACTCTGGCGAGTTCCGCTACGAGAGAGCGCGGGTGTCCGTAGCGGAAGTGGCCACACTTCCGAAAGAGGGCGCGGAGTCGGAACTCTGGCGAGTTCCGCTACGAGAGGGCGCGGGTGTCCGTAGGGGAAGTGGCCACACTTCCGAAAGAGGGCGCGGAGTCGGAACTCTGGCGAGTTCCGCTACGAGAGGGCGCGGGTGTCCGTAGCGGAAGTGGCCACACTTCCGAAGGAGGGCGCGGAGTCGGAACTCT
>JBFWYF010000856.1:0-3666 GCA_050186685.1 Pirellulaceae bacterium | reverse complement strand
CCGGGTGCCGCTCACGCGCCAGCTTGAGCGTGTCGAATATCGCGCAGTAGTCCTCCAGCCGGCCCCACGCCTCCCCCAGCAACATGAATTCGTGGTTGATGAATCCGACATCGAACGCCGCATTGTGGATGATGAGTTCTGCACCGCGCACGAACTCCACGAACTCGAGCGCCACATCCGGAAAACGTGGATACTCGCGCAGTTTTTCCAGGGTGAGCCCGTGCACTTCCGCGGCACCGGCGTCGATTTCGCGCTCGGGATTGAGGTAGTGGTGGAATCTGCGCTCGGTAACGCGACGATTCGATATCTCGATGCAGCCAATCTCGATGATGCGGTGCCCCTCTTCGGGTGCCAGGCCGGTGGTTTCCGTGTCGAGAACAATCTGGCGCATGGTGAGTTGACGGAAGTTCCTGGCAGGTGCGGCGTCAGAATGAGCGTCCGGACAGCAGTGCGTCAATCGCCTTGTTCGCAAGGCGGTCGACTGCTTCGTTGCCTTCGATTCCGGCGTGTCCCTTTACCCAATGCCATTCGATGTCATGAGGTGCGCAAGCCGCCTGCAACCGCTGCCAGAGGTCGGCATTCTTGACCGGTGACTTGCTCGCGGTTCGCCAGCCGCGTGCCACCCATCCGGCCAGCCATTCCGTGATGCCCTTCTGCACGTACTGGGAATCGGTGTAGACCGACACAGGACTGGGCCGCTTCAGCGCTTCGAGGCCACGGATCGCCCCCATGAGTTCCATCCGGTTATTCGTCGTGTCCGGTTCCGCGCCGAAGAGCTCCAGTGTTCGCCCCCCATAGCTCAGAAGCGCGGCCCAGCCACCAGGCCCCGGATTGCCACGACATGCACCATCCGTGTAGATCAGGACGCGGTTGCTCATGCTCAACCCTCCGGCCAGCGGGCCGTCGGCTCGATTACGCCGCCTGCGGCGAGCCCGCGACGCACTTTCCACGCCGTCCGGATCGGCCGCGCCGATACCAGGCGCTTGCGGGCGAGCACCGCATACAGGTTGCCGAACACCGGCCAGAAGTGCCCGCCCATCCCTTCCAGGAATTCGAGCCGCGCCAGCCACTTCGGCTGCGCCAGAGGCGGTCGGAACGAGAGGCGGATCACCCGATCGATGTCGAATCCCAGCAGCTTGAGCCAGTCCTTCACGCGAGCGATCCCGAGAAATGACCCGTTCCACGGCGCACGACCTCGCCATCCGAGCAATCGGCGCGACAATCCGAACAGGCTCCAGGGATTGAAACCGATGATGAGGACGTGCCCCTCACCGATCAGCACGCGCTCCACCTCCCGCAGAACTCCATGCGGGTTCGGCGAAAATTCCAGCGTGTGAGGCAGCAGTACCAAGTCAACGGAATTTGCCAGGATCGGCAAGGCGTCCGGTCGCGCGACCGCGCGTGCGGGCTCGCCGGCAACCGCGCCGTCGAGCCCTACCACGAAGCGGTGCGAAATCCGGCTCGATTCCGTGAGGTCGTAAACGCTGTCCCCGACCTGCAGCAGATGGTATCCGAAGAGATCCGGAAGGACGTCGCGCAGCACCGCGCGTTCCAGTCGCGCGGCCACCTGCCCGGAAGGCGTCCCATACCAGGCACGCAACCCCGCCAGACCGGGGTCAGACTGGGACACGGGCGGCCGTTCCGCGTTCACGGTCAGGTCGCCACGGCGACCGGCGGGCAGCCGCGCACGGAGTTGCAGCGTCTGGAATTCCCGAGGCAAAGCATCCGGCGAACGTTACCAAATCGTCTGCGGAACAGCATTCGCGGCCGCTTCGTGAGCAACTCGCTGTCGACCTCGGGTTGACGCTGAATTCCCATGTTCAATAGCATGACCCGCATGAGAGGGGGAGGTCGACATCGGCGGCCGGGCTTGGCCGTGCTGGGGAGCCTGTTGCTCGCGGGCTGCTCATGGCACGGTCTGAAGCCTGATTCTGACGACGCGGTTCGGGTCGCTTCAACGACTCCAGTCGAGATCGAGGACCACGCCAGCCGCCCGTCTGCCGGGGAGTCCCGGACAACGGTCCCCGATGCCGCGTCGGCACGCCCCGCGCCCGCGCACGAAGCGCAGCCCACCGGAGATCTCTGGCAGGTACTCGCGCGCGGGCTTGAATTCGATGGACTGGCACGAGCCGAAGTGCGCAAGGAACTTGCAGCATACGGCCGCCAGCGCCGATACCTCACGCGCGTTGCGCACCGCGCCGAGCCCTACCTGCATTTCATCCTGGACGAGATCACGCGCCGCGGGCTTCCAGGCGACCTCGCGCTGCTGCCCATCCTGGAAAGTGGATACCAACCCGACGTGGTCTCGCCGTACGGCGCCGCCGGCTTGTGGCAGTTCATGAACGGGACCGGCACGAAGTTCGGGTTGGTGCGAACGGCCTGGGTGGACGAGCGGCTAGACGTGGTGGCGTCAACGCGCGCGGCGTTGACCTACCTCGAGTCGCTCCATGGACGATTTGACGGCGACTGGCTGCTTGCAATCGCTGCGTACAACGCAGGCTGGGGCAACGTCGAGCGAGCGATTGCACGAAACCGCCGCGCCGGCCTGCCCACCGATATCTGGTCACTCAAGGTAAGCCCGGAAACGCATCGGCTCGCCGCCCGGCTCCTCGCGCTCTCACAGATATTCCGGGCACCCGCCAGGTTTGGCATCGATCTCCCCACGCTGCTGGACCGGGCGTATTTCCACGAGGTCACGCTCCGGCATCCCACCGATCTTCGCCGGCTGATGCAGTTGTCGAGCATCGATGAAGCCGAGTTTCGGCGATTGAATCCGGGCTTACGCCGCTGGCACACGGGCCCAACATCCGCACAACGCGTGCTGGTGCCGGCCTCGTCTTACGAAGCCACAGCGCGCATCGCGGCGAGGCTCGGACCTTCGCGCCCCCCGCACCACGAACGAGTCAACGACGCGCCCCAGGTACCCGGACAGTCCGCGCCGTCGTTTCACACGCGGACATACGTGACGCGGCGCGGTGATTCGCTGTGGGAGATCGCGCGGAAGTTCGATACGCACGTTGCTTCGTTGGAGTCGCTGAACGGAGTGAGCCGGCATCGACCATTACGAGTTGGTCAGCGCCTGCAGATCCCGACGCCTGGGACAACGATACGACAAGAGACCGCCGCGAACGTCAACCGGTATCGCGTGCGCCGCGGGGACTCCCTCTGGACCATCTAGCGACAGTTCAACGTGACCGTGGAGCAGCTCATCGCCTGGAACAAGGGCGTCGACAAGGGCGCCCTGCGCCCCGGGCAGGAACTGCTCGTCCGCAATCCGAGTTGAGCTCGTCTCAGTTCGCGAGCACCCCGCCGGACGGTGCCACGACGACCCGGTTACGCCCCGCGCGCTTGGCGCTGTGCATCGCTTCGTCGGCGGCGTGTACGAGGTTCGCGGGATCGTCACTTGCCTGGGGTTCACCGTAAGCCACCCCCACACTCGCTGTGATCGGGAGCGTCTTGCGGGTGGTCGCCACCGGCGCGCCCGCGATATTCCGTCGGATCCGCTCGGCTATCGTCGCAATGACTGACGGCTCGTGCTCCACGATGACGATGAGGAATTCCTCGCCGCCGTAGCGACCTACCGCGTCGTACGGGCGGACCGCCTCCGTCATGCGCTCGGCCGCAGTCTGCAGCACGCGATCCCCGACTAGATGGCCATGATGGTCG
>JBFWYF010000855.1:0-3672 GCA_050186685.1 Pirellulaceae bacterium | reverse complement strand
GCGGATTCGAACGGCTACGAGCGGGATGCGGCCAAACCGGAGGTCTGGCGGTATCGGGACTATGTCATCCGTGCGCTCACCCGCGACCTTCCGTTCCGTCGTTTCATTCTGGAACAGCTGGCTGGCGACGAGCTGCCCGATGCGGACACCGAGACCGTGATCGCCACCGGATTCCTGCGGCTGGGGCCGTGGGATGACGAACCCGCGGACTTTGAAAGTGATCGCTACGATCAGCTGGATGACATCGTTCACACGACGTGCCAGGCCTTTCTTGGCCTGACCATGGGTTGCGCTCGATGCCACGATCACAAGTTCGACCCGTTGACGGCGCGGGACTACTACGGCATGGTCGCGGTGTTTAATCCTCTCGTCCGACCGCGCGATGGGCGGCGCGAGCTCACACGCCCCGCCGCTCCACCCCGTCTGGTCCGCGCGCGCGAGCAGCAGGATGGCAAAGCCCCGCCCGCACCGGATTTCCCGCCGGGTTACTTTCTGTATGAACCCTCGCCTCAGCCCCCGGCGACGCATGTGCTCCAGCGTGGCAATCCGCGAGCGCCCGGCGACCTGGTCGCCCCCGCCGTGCCCGCGGTCCTTGTGTCTCGGCAACCGGACTTTCTGCCACCGGACGAGTTTACTTCGCGCCGGCGACTTTCCTTCGCCCAGTGGGTGGCGAGTCCTGAAAATCCGCTGACCGCTCGCGTCATCGTCAATCGGGTCTGGCAGTGGCATTTCGGCGAAGGACTCGTCCGTACGCCCAACGACTTCGGATTGATCGGCGAGTTGCCCACGCATCCCGAACTGCTCGACTATCTCGCACATTGGTTTGTTCACGATGCCGAGTGGTCGCTGAAGCGGCTGCATGCTTTCATCTTGACGAGCCAGACGTATCAGATGAGCCGGGCCAACCGGCCGGACTATGCGGAAGTCGACCCGGACAATCGGCGTCTGTGGCGGCAGAGCTACCGCCGTCTCGAAGTCGAAGTCATCTGTGACTCGATGCTGCTTGCCAGTGGAAGGCTCGATTCGCAGATGTACGGCCCTCCCGTTTATCCGTTTATTCCGCGTGAAGCGCTGCTCCATCACGCCGACAAGACCAGCATCTGGCCGGCCTATGACGAAGCCGCCGCCAGCCGCCGCTTGATTTATGCGTTTACCAAACGGTCGCTGCTCATACCGATGCTGGAAGTGCTGGACTTTTGCGACACGACACGCACGACGCCGAAGCGAAGCGTGGCGACGGTGCCAACCCAGGCGCTGACCCTGTACAACGGCGACTTCGTCAACCGCCAGGCACGCCACTTGGCCCAGCGGCTTCGCCGGGAGGCCGGCAGCGACCTGGCAACGCAGGTGGAGCTCCTGATGCGGCTGACCGTCTGCCGCCCCCCTGACGACGTCGAGCGGCACGCGATGCTTCAGTTCCTGGCCGACGAAACCCGTGCACCCAAGCTACCGGTCACCGTCGAGCAAGGGGACACGGGCCAGCCAGGAGACGCCAACGGCGAGGCGCTGGCACAGTTGTGCCGGGTAGTTCTCAATACGAACGAATTTGTGTATTCCGACTGAGGAACCAATCGACGAGCGGCATCCGGTTGTCCGCGACGGGCTTTTCTGCCCATCGGCACCGCCCGCCGCGATCGAAGCAGGAATGGGAGTACCAGGCATGTCGTCCCACCAGCGACACCAGGGTGTGCATCAAGGGGGCGAACCAACGCGGCGAGCCTTTCTGTGGGAGGCCGGCGGCGGGTTTGCCTCGCTCGCGCTACTCGACCTTCTGCACCGTACCGCAAGTTGCGCCGGCGAACTGTCTCCCAAGCCCCCACACTTCCGGGCGCCCGCCCGCAGTGTCGTATTCTTGTTCATGAATGGCGGGCCCAGCCAGGTCGACACATTTGATCCCAAGCCCGCCTTGGACAAGTACCACGGCATGTCGTACACCGGGGAGCACAAGGTAGGATCGAATGGTCGTCCGATTGGCAAGCTGACTCGCTCCGCATTCTCTTTCCGCGCTTGCGGGGAAAGCGGTCTGCCGATCAGCGACATTTATCCCCATTTGGCCCGCCACGCCGACGACCTGTGCGTGATCCGCTCGATGCATACCGATACAGCCGCGCATGCGTCGGGCTGTATCCAGATGAACACGGGGCATGTGCTGATTGGCAAGCCGTGCCTGGGTTCCTGGCTCAGCTACGGGCTGGGCACTGAGAACGAGAACCTCCCCAGCTTCGTCGTCATGACAGATCCGCGAGGGGGACCGATCGGCAGCGCATCCAATTGGTCCAGCGGATACATGCCGGCCGCCTATCAGGGCACGATGTTTCGCAGCGAGGGTCCACCCGTCCTGGATCTGGCCACCCCGCCAGGAACGAGCGAGCCGACACAGCGTCGCGGTCTCGACTTGCTCCGCCAGTTGAACGGCCTGCACCTGCAAGCGCGTCCCGGCGAGCGGGAACTCGCGGCCAGGATCGAATCCTACGAACTGGCCTACCGCATGCAGTCGGAAGCCAGCGAAGCCGTCGACCTCGCTCGCGAGGATGCGCGGACCAGGGAACTGTACGGGCTGGACGCTCCGCTGACCGCGGACTTCGGGCGGAAATGCCTGATCACGCGGCGGCTGATCGAACGAGGCGTCCGTTTCATCCAGCTGTATTCGGGCGGCGGGCACATCGAAGATACCTGGGATGGCCACAACGACTGCGTTTCCAATCATCGGCTTCACGCGGGCGAAACCGATCGACCGATCGCCGCTCTGATCGCCGATCTCAAACGTCGCGGACTGTGGGAGCACACACTCCTGGTGTGGGGAGGCGAATTCGGCAGGACCCCTACCAGCGAAGGCGTCGACAAACCGGGGAGAGATCACAACTGGCACGGCTTCAGCATGTGGTTGGCCGGCGCCGGAGTAAAAGGCGGCCAGGCCGTGGGAGCCACGGACGAGTTGGGTTTTGCTGCGGTCGAGAATCGATGCCACGTCAGCGACCTTCACGCTACGATCCTCCACCTGATGGGCCTGGACCACGAGCGGCTAACGTACTTTCATGGCGGCTTGAATCAACGCCTTACCGGGGTCGAGCGCCAGGCAAAGATCATTTCCGAGGCCGTCCATGCGACTGATTCTTGAATTCGTCAGCGGCCCCTCCCCCTTGCCCAAAATCTGGCTGGTGCCCGGCCAGTCGGCGACGGTCGGACGGACGGCCGACGCCGACTACGCAGCGGACAGCGACCGATTCATGTCGTCGCTCCACTTCCGGATCGAGTGCCGCGACACCAGTTGCTGGATCCGCGATCTCGGCAGCACCAACGGCACGTTTCTGAACAATGAACAAGTCGTCGAATCGGCGCTGCGATCGGGAGACCACCTGCGCGCCGGCCAGACGGTGTTCAGCATTCACGTCGAGGGTGCGGAGCACCTGACCACCGGATCGGTCCCGCTCAGCCGCTCCGTGGTGCTCGAGCTGGCTTCGGCAGTCGCTCCCGTGGACGCCCCCGTCCTGCCGGCAACTCCCGCTGTCCCCCCGCCCTCCGTCCCCTCGCCCGCCGCCGCGGAGCTGGCGGCGGTGGCGGCTCCCCTTCGGCCCCCACCGTCGCCGTTGGAGTCCGTGGCTGCGAGCGCCGCTCCGGGCGACCTTGCTCCGGCGCCGCGCGGCGACTGGCCGGTGACGCAGACCGTTCCTT
>JBFWYF010000854.1:0-3675 GCA_050186685.1 Pirellulaceae bacterium | reverse complement strand
GCCTGTTCGGCAGGCGTGTGGTTTTGGGGCCGATCGCGATCGGCAACGGCCGCGTCCGGCTCGAGGTGCGTCCCCAGGTGAGTGAAATCGATCCCGCGCGGAGTGTGGTTATCAACAACACGACCGTGCCGGGTCTTCGTACGCGGTGGGTGGACACGGCCGTGGAAATGAACGCCGGCCAGACGCTGGCGTTGGCGGGCCTGATTCAGACCCAGATTGAAGCCGAAACGCGCGGCCTGCCGGTCCTGGCTGACCTGCCTTGGGTCGGTGCCGCGTTCCGGCGAGTGCGTGAGCAGGCGAATGAAATCGAATTGCTGGTGCTGGTGACGCCCGAATTCGTCGACGCCCTGGATCCACAGGACGTGCCGCCATGCGGCCCGGGGGAATTGACAACTTCCCCATCCGATTCGGAACTGTATGGACGCGGTTATCTGGAAGTGCCGAATCAATGTAATACCAACTGTCGCGTCGGGCTGTATGAGGGCGAGATGGGCACGCCGACCGGCGCTCCGATCCCGGCCCAGGAAATTCTGCCCGCCGCACCGCCCGTCATGCGTCGCGAAGACGCAGCCTATCGCATGCCGCCGGGTGGCCCCGTCGTCCGCCCCGTCGTGCGAGCTACGGCCAGTTCCGGCCCGGCAGCGCCGCCGCGGCCAGGGCTTATCGGGCCGGTCGGATACGATGTCAAAGATTAGTCGCGATCGACGCTCGGTTGGTATCGCAAATCGCACCGCTCAGCGGCGCAGTGAGTATCAGGACCGGTAGCAGCGATGAGCAACGTCCTTCGATTGGCCATTGTCGACCCGAACGACCAGAGCCGGGAAGCCTTGAAATCCATGCTTCTCGGAATGGATATTGTCTGGCTCGAGGCCGAGTGTTCGCGTTACGAATTCTTCTCGGACGTCATCGGACAGACGCGTCCCGACATCGGCGTCGTCGCCATTGATCACGACGCGGAAAAGGGACTGCGACTGATTGAGGACCTGCAGCGCAACTCGCCCGAATGCTCAATCCTGGTGGTCAGCAGCTCGACCGATGGGCAGCTGATTCTCAAGGCCATGCGGGCCGGCGCGAAGGAATTCCTCACGCAGCCCGTGCGTGTCGAGGACCTGGTGCTTTCCATCGAGCGCATCGGAACGCAGCGCTACGGGCGCGGCGAAGGAAAGGCACGCGGCTCGACCGTGATCGCCGTGTGCGGAGCTACCGGCGGCGTCGGGACGACCGGCCTCGCGGTCAACCTTGGTTGTGCGATGGCACAAAAGCCCGCCCATACCGTCGCGCTCATCGATCTCGACCTGGCCCTGGGCGACGCCGATGTCTTTCTCGACAGCATCCCCGACTACACGCTGGTCGACGTGGCGCAGAACATTTCGCGTCTCGATTTCACGCTGCTCAAACGCTCGCTGACGCGACACTCCACCGGTCTGTATCTGCTGCCACGTCCAATTCAGCTGCAGGACACGCTGCTGATCACTCCGGACGATATGCATCGCGTCGTGGGCCTGCTCAAGGCAACTTTCTCCCACCTGATCTTCGACCTGTCGAAGAGCTACAACCCGGTCGACATGGTGGCCATGCAGGCCGCCGAGCACATTCTGCTCGTCACGCAACTCGATCTGCCTTGCCTGCGCAACGTGGTGCGGGTGCTCATGTCGCTCGATGAAATGGAAGGGCTCAAAGACAAGATTAGAGTCATTGTCAATCGCGTCGGGCTCGACGCGGGCCAGATCAGTATGAAGAAGGCCCAGGAAACGATTGGGCGAGAGATCTTCTGGCAGATTCCCAATGATTACCGCGTCATGTCGGAAATCCGCAACAATGGAGTTCCGCTCGTCGAAGTAGCTCCCCGCGCGGGCATCACACAATCCATCCTCGGTCTGGCAGACGCACTGTCTGGCACCGGTACGGAGGCGACCGACGAGACCGTCACTGGTGCGGTGGCCGTCAGCCGTTGGTTGAACTTCTGGCCTGCCCGCGGCAAGCTCAAAACCAAGTAGCCGGGGGGTCCGCTGCTGGATCAGGGGCGGATCAGCTTGCCCGGCACCAGTTCTGTCGGATTCGCCGAAGGACTGGTTTCCAGGCGGCGCATCCGCGGAACATCATCGTGCGGCCGCATTTCGGCCGGCTCCGCCTGCCCCCCTGTCCCGGCCGACGTGGTAGGCTTGACCGTCTCGGCCGGAACATTCTCGGCCGATGCACGGGGTTCCGTCACGGCTGCGGCTTCGTCCAGACTTAACTGCCGCCGATACATCTTCCAGACAACAAAGTAAACCGCGGCGAATACGACGATCAGCACGACGATGGCCGTGATCAAGATCTGCGACTCGCGAAAACGAGGGCCGATCCAGCCACCAAAGAAGTGGCTCAACCAGAACGATATTCCCACCACAACCAAGGAACAGAAGGCGTCGGCCAGCAGGAACTTCCGATAGGGAGTTCGCATAACGCCTGCCGCCAGGTAGGTCGGCGAGCGGACGCCGACCAGGAATCGCGCCAGCAGGAGGATCTTCAGGCCGTGCTGATTGATCAACTGCTCCATGCGTTGCTCGCGTTCTTCGTGCAACAGCCGTGCGAACCACGGGTGTTTTCGCAGGTACGCATGCCCGAGGTAGCGGCCGATGCCGTACATCAGGCTGTCGCCGATGCACGCTCCGAGGAGACACGAAAGGAATGCCAGCCAGGGATTGAGACGGCCAGCCGCAGACGAACTCAGTACTCCGGCGGCCACGATGGGCACTTCCTCCGGCAGCGGCAGCCCGATTCCGGTCAGGGCCAGGATCAGGATGATGGCCGCATAGGACCCGTGCGAGAGAATGAAGTTTTCCATATGAGCGACCACTCGGTCTTCCATCGGCGTCGTGACAACCGCCATGCTACTTCCCAGAATGCGGCCCGCCAGGGGGGGCCCCTCGGCATGACCCCACCGACGGGCGAGTAGTCGGCCGGGTCCCGGCGAATTCGGCGGCTTCGGCTCTCCATTCGGCCTCGCGGCCTGCCGTTCGCCGCTCGGGACGAGCGGGTCACTCCGCGCTGCAACATGCCGTTCGCCGCTCGGGCCACTCGCCGTTGAGCAAGTGTAGCGCGCCGTGGCGCACGGGGATGGCTCGGCACGGCGCCAACGGCGGAGTTCGAGGAATCCCGTGCGGATCGTCCTGCCCCACTTTCCGGGCACCCCCATGCGCCTTGGTATCGAAAATCCACCGGATTCATCCGGATTCATCGCCACAATCCGCACGAGTGGCCTTTGTTCGCTTCCGTCCACACGTGTTAACGCAATACCACGCCGCCGTTTTAACGTGAGCTATGCTTCAGTAGGTCCGAGCACGATCCTGCGCTTTGAACGCTACTGCAGCGAGGATCGGTCGCGCGGTCGCTGTCCGCGATTCGATCGTCCCACTCCGATCTTCCGTCGAAGGGTATTTCCGAGCCATGATCACCAAGCCCGCCGCTCCCGCGGCACGCACCGCGGAACAAACAAAAGCTCAGGAATACGAGAATCTCAAGCGCCGGATCCATAACAAGCTGGTCGACAAGCTCGACCTCACGCGCGTCGGCGACTTGCAGGGCGACATCCTCCGCCGCGAGATCCGGCTGGTTGTCGAGCACCTGTGCGACAGCGAGGATACGCTCCTGAATCGCAGCGAGCGGGACCCCTGAAACATGGAGTCCATGTAC
>JBFWYF010000853.1:0-3676 GCA_050186685.1 Pirellulaceae bacterium | reverse complement strand
GGCGTGAGATTCCAGAACGGGAATCCGTACTTGCCAGACCCCGCGCCCGCGGCATAGACGACGTGATGCCACCCTCCCATCGCCTCCAGGACCCAACTGGCCGCCGAGCTGAGGCTCGCATCGTCGGTGGCGTCGCAGACATGTCCTAAGACTCGCACGCCGAATTGATCGCGAATCGCCTGACTGGCGAGGGCAACCTGGTCGCTGCGGTCGAGCAATGCCACGTCCGCTCCTTCCGCGGCAAATTCTCGCGCGATGGCGAGGCCAATTCCCTGAGCACCTCCGACGACGATCGCAATGTCTTGTGCTAACTGGAGATCCATGGTGATTTGATCCTGTGGGGCAGTCGAAGTGGCGGATCCGGCATCCGTGAGTTCTGGGCGGGCAGCAGGCAGAAGTCGAATCCAGGTCCGTAAGACGGGTCGTCACGCCTAGCTCAGCGCGGTTCGCCCCGTCGCTGAGCGAACATCCACGCGTAGAGTTCTCGTTGGGCATAGGCGAGGACCCACGAATGATGCCCGGTCCGTGAATATTCGGTATACCGCGGCCGGCCACCAGCCGCTTGCAGGGCCGCTACCATGTCGCGCGAGCGTTGTGGCAAGACGACCGGGTCCTCGTCTCCATGAAAGATCCAGACGGGCACGTCCTTGATGCGGGATGCCAGCGCCACGTCCCCGCCTCCGCATACCGGCGCCGCCGCGGCGAACCAGTCCGAGTGGCGCTGCAGTGCATCCCAGACACCAAAGCCGCCCATCGACAGCCCGGTTACATAGAGGCGTCGCCGATCGACAGGCAACTCGTCGCATAGATACTGGATGAGGTCCAGCGTCAGCCGCATCGCCAGCGAGGGTTGTTCCGGCATCGTATGCGACGGCTCCGTCCACGGCGTGTCCACCCACTGCTCGTCCGCAGGACATTGAGGAGCGACGACGAAAGCCGGAAACCGCCACCGCACGTCGTCGCTCGCGAGATCCGACATCCCATGCACAAGCTGCTTCTCGTTGTCGTTCCCCCGTTCGCCGGCACCGTGCAGGAAGATCACCAGCGGCCACGGGTCGCCAGGCACGCCCGGCGTCGGGCAGAGCAGCCGATACGGCAGCCCCGCGTCGCCAGCGCGGTACAGGCGGCGTTCCCATCGACTCCAGGCCGCGTCAGCTGGCGGCGTCGCTTCGGGCAATCGCGAGATCGGTGCACCCGGCCGCCCGGTAGCCGTCCGGGGGACATCAACCTCCTGGGGAGTCGCACGCTGCACAGTCACAAGACCCTCCAGCATTCACAGATCACGCCGAGCGGAATAATGGACTTTTCGACGGCACGACATGACGACCGTGCCTAAGTAGCTCCGAGGGACTACTCCCCCCCAGCGAGGTCCACCGCAGCGAGGTCCACCGCAGCGAGGTCCACCGCAGCGAGGTCCACCGCAGCGAGGTCCACCGCAGCGAGCTCGCCCCTGGGCGGACGGCTCAGCGCGCTTGGAAGCCGGGTACCCCGAGCTTCAGACGGTACACGGCTTCATGCGCCGCTACAGTAACGTACAACGCATCCTCGTAGAAGTGGCAGTTCGTGGCTTGCGCCCCGCCGGCGTCGTACTGCCGAAGCAGCTGGCCGCTGGGAACGTCCACGACATTGATGAAGCCACCAGTCCACATCGCCACGTACAGCCGCCCTTTGGCATCGAACGCCATCCCGTCCGGATCGAAGTTGCCTCCCCGTAATCCGGCTCGATCCTCGCTAGGGAATTCGATCAGCACGCGCTGGGCGCCGAAGCTGCCATCGGCGAGCAAGTCATAGATCAGGACTCGATAACGCCGGCTTTCGGACACGCAGATCTGTTTGAGATCCGGAGCGATCGCCACGCCATTTGGGAACGCGAGGCCGGTCGCCAGCTGAGTCACCGCTCGCGTTCGGCTGTCGTAGCGGTAAACCGAACCGATGGGTTTCTCTTCGCTGGAACCACCCGGGTCCGTGAAGTAGATCGACGGGCCGAGGACCGCGACGTCGTTGATCGATTGGAGCCGCTGCCCCTGAAAGCGATCCGCCAGGATTGTGACTTGTTTGCCGTCGGGCGTGATGCGCAACAGTCGTCCCGCACCGGCATCGGCGACGACCAGAGCTCCTTCCGCGTCGACTTTGAGTCCGTTCGCCTGGGCCCGTCGCCCTTCGCTCGGGGCCAGTTTGTTCAAGTCACACCAGACCGAAGCTTGTCCGGCCCGCGTGATGCGACCGATGTTGCCATTGCCGCGGTAGTTGACCACGAACAGGTTGCCCGACTGGTCTAATGCCGGTCCTTCGGCGAATTCGAACCCCGTGGCATACAGTTCCGGAATGATCGAAAACGACGGCTTTAGATCCGAGTGTTCCTGGGCTGGCACCGCCGCGGCCGACGTGCAGAGGAGCGCGAGGCCGAGCGTCCCCCAGTAGCGGCGGACTCGGTGCCCCGGCGGCCAGGCCTTCATCGTATGCACCATGGTCGTCCGCCGTCCTTCCGCGATCCGAAGTTAGGCTGGTTGGGAAGGTGTCGCCGCGGCGACAGGTTCCAGGGCCAGCGGCTGGTCTAAGAGTGGATCCACGATACGAATCGCAAGCCGGCCGTCGAGTAGATCTTCCATGACCTTGCCGATCACCTCGGCCCGCCACCCGCGCGCCAGCGCCGGCAACTCGGCACCTGGTTCGACCAGTCCCATGCGGTAGGCCACCAGTTCGCGAACGTCATCGACCGTGGCAACAATTCCGGGGGTCAGTTGAATGCTGCGGCAGATGCATCCGAGGGCCGTGTTGAGAAACTGAGCCAGCATTGTCAATTGCGGCGCGTTGGAACTGCGGCTGCGGATGGGCCTCGGCCATTCTGCTTCGTCCAAGTTCATCGCGTGCTCGATGGTCGCGGCAATGGCCGGCAGGTATCGCTGCACGTGCCGGAATTCGAGTCCGCGCACGGCGCGAATCCGCTGAGGATCCGCCGATTCGCGTCGCGCCAGTTCCACTACCAGATCGTCCCGCAACAGCCGGCGTGGCGGACAATTGCGCTGCCGCGCTTCCTCGTCTCGCCACATCCACAGGGCCCGCGCAATCGCCAACTGGCGCGCCGACAACCCCGCGATACCCGCCAGGCGGCGCCACGATGGTCGCTGCAACGTGGCCGCCAACTGGTCCTGCCACGCGGTCAGCTCCTCGACAAACCACGATTCGCGGCCCAGCCGGACCATCCGTTCGTGCAACATGTTTCGCATCGGCTGGAGATAGAGGACATCCTGGACGGCGTAATCCAGCTGGCGCTTCGACAACGGCCGCTTCCGCCAGTCCGTGCGGGTTTCTCCCTTGGAAAGGTTCTTGCCTAACAGCCGGGAGATGAGATTGCTGTAGGCCGCGGGATACTCCATCCCCACAAAGGCGGCAGCAATCTGGACATCGAACCAGCCCGTGGGACGCTGGCCGCCTTCGATCAGACAAAAGCGAAATTCCTCGCGGCCCGAATGGACAATCGTTTCATGCCCCGCGGCCGCCAACAACTGCCAGAAGGCCTCATGATTTCGAATCGACAGCGGATCGATGATCGCCAGGTGCCCGTCAGCAGCCACCTGGATCAGGCACAACTCCGGACCGTAGGTGTCCTCGGAAACGAATTCCGTGTCGAACGCAATCACCTGGGCCTGGGTATGCGCCCTGCAAAAATCCTGAA
>JBFWYF010000852.1:0-3678 GCA_050186685.1 Pirellulaceae bacterium | reverse complement strand
TCAAGGCGACGACTATATTGCACTCTTCAACTCGTACGGGTGCTTTCACAAAGGCTTCGTTCATGACTCACCGGTCGCCGCGTGGTCCATTGATCCAGACGAGCACTACCGAGGTTTACCGCCGGAACTTGAATGGTGCGCGTCCGAGCCGGCGTTCTCGACCGAGAATGTGACTTGGTGCATCTGGCGGTCGTTTTCCGATCCACAATGGACGTGTAATCTGCTCGATCTTCCCTCGGGCGATGATCCCGATGGGTCCAGCTATCTGTTATCCCCGCTGGATGGCAAACCGGAAACGTATTGGCAGTGGGCTGAAGAATACTATGAGCGCGGGATTGCGTTACACGCCGTGAAGGCCATTTATGAACGCCAGCCGCTAACCGATGAACTCATTACGGCGTTGAACGCCAAGCGAAGACGAAAGGAACTGCTCGACGCCATTCGGGTGATTGGGTATCCGGAGTAATATGGCGGCCGAGCGAGCCAGGCATGAACATCGTCCTGTACGAGAACGGGAGTCATTCAAGAGCAGCGGTAAAACGTACCGGATGATCAAGTTCAGCGATTAGCTGCGAGGCGGAGGCTGGATCCGCCAACGGCATGGGCGGATGGATCACGACGGCGGAGCGTCGTGGCACGCGGCCGCTTCAATCTGGCAGGCGGCTTCGTAGAGCGAGCTGACACACAGGTCGGGCTTCCGGTCCAGTTGAGCGGGCTCCCAGTACGTGCTGCGGATCAACGCCACGCGAGTGCCCAAGGTCCATCCGAACTGGGCATCGGCCAGCTTGTCGCCAATCGTCCAGCTCGCCGTGTAGTCGATGGTCTCCCCCAGCTGCCGTGCTATCTCGTCGGCCATGCCGACGTGGGGTTTGCGGCACCGGCAATTGGCATCGCTGCCATGCGGGCAGAGTGCCAGTGCATCGAGTTCGCCACTCACCGGAGACAAGAGGCCCTGCATGTGGGCGTGCAAAGCATGTACGTCTTCCAGGCGATAATAGCCCCGGGCGACTCCGGATTGATTGGTCACCAGCCCCAGTCGGAACCCCGAGCGACGCAGTCGCCGCAGCGCCTCCGGGGCTCGTTGCGTGAACTGCCAGTCCGTCACGCGAAAGACATAGCCGTGGTCGACGTTGATGGTGCCGTCCCGATCCAGAAACACCACGCGCACCGGCATTACCGTCAACCGCCATTCATCGCCGTAAACATTTTTCGATACATCTCGATGGCCGCTGGGCCTACGAGTACCACGAAGATACCAGGAAAAATGAAAATGACGAGCGGGAAGATCAACTTGACGGCCGTCTTGGCCGCCTTCTCTTCGGCAATCTGCCGTCGCCGGGTCCGCATGGAGTCGCTCTGCACGCGCAGCGCCTGAGCGATGCTCGAGCCGAACTTGTCGGCCTGGATCAGGATCGAAGCGAGCGCTCGCAGATCATCGACCCCGCTGCGATTGCCCAGATCTTGCAGCGCATCCGCGCGCCCCTTACCCATCTGCATCTGGAGGTTGCACAGCCCGAATTCTTCCGCGATGACGCGATAGGTCTTTTTCATCTCCTCGGACACCTTGCGCATGGCCTGATCGAGGCCCAGACCGGCCTCGACGCAGACGACCATCAAATCGAGCGCATCGGGCAGCCCGAGGAAAATCATCTGTTTCCGCTGCGATCCGATCAGCGCGAGCAGCACGT
Organism: Pirellulaceae bacterium; assembly: GCA_050186685.1. Lineage (GTDB taxonomy): Bacteria > Planctomycetota > Planctomycetia > Pirellulales > Pirellulaceae > CAZFLF01. The sequence continues at coordinate 1,990 of JBFWYF010000852.1, read as the reverse complement.
CGGGGATGAAGAACAGGATGCAGGCCAATCCACCGCAGCGCAACAACGTCTGCACGCCGGTGCCGAACACGAGCAGCCCGCCACCACCGAGCGTGAAGCCCAGGCAAAGGCAGAGGAACTTGAGTCCGAGGAACACAGTCGGCGCGTCCTGACGGCGGAAGCCGGCTTGCATGAGACGCTGCTTTAACCGGCTCGCATCCTTCTCGCTCGCCGGCTGCAGCGGCTTGGCCAGGGCGGGTGTGGCTTTCTCCAGGACGCGCGTCATGGCCTGGGTCGTGTTGCGGGGACCTTCCTCCTTGCGGCGGCGGATCATCGGATCCCGCCACTCGTCCAGTCGTTCCTCCGCTCGCGCTCGCCGGCCGCCGTTCATCCAATCGATCAGCAGCCAGATCATGGCGACTACCCCGCCAAAGGCTGCCACCGGAATCAGCGTCGAGAAATTCAGAGTCATGCCACTACACCTTGATATTGATAATCTTGCGGATGACATAGGCGCCCATCAGCTGCATCACGACCGCGAAGACCAGCATCTTCTTGCCGAGCTCGTCGCGGAACAGAACCATGACGTAGTCCGTGTTCAGCTTGTACATGACGGCGAACAGGATCGGGGGTAACGCCAGCAGGACGATCCCGGACAACCGGCCTTCGCCCGTCAGGGCCTGGATCTGTCCCCAGATTTTGAAGCGTTCGCGAATCAGGTGTCCGATTTTGTCGAGAATCTCGGCGAGGTCACCGCCGGTCTGCCGTTGCATGATTACGGCCGTGGCGAAGAACTTGAGGTCCAGGTTGGGAACGCGCTCGGTCATGCCCTGGATGGCTTCCTCCAGCGGCACGCCGAGGTTCTGTTCCTCGTAGGCCCGCGCGAATTCGATCCGGATCGGCTCGGCCATTTCGTCGCCGACGAGGTTGAAGCCAGCCGCCAGGCTGTGCCCCGCTCGCAGCGCGCGGCTGATCAGCTCCAGGGCTTCCGGCAACTGCCCGGCAAACTTCGCCATCCGTCGTTTGCGCTTGAAGACCAGAAACATCAGCGGCAGCAGGGCTCCTGTCAGCGCGGTCAGCGGCAGCGCCCAGACGGGCAGCCGTGTAAAGACTCCGACGGCTGCTCCGACGGCGGCTGCTCCCAGCGTCATCAAGAAGAACTGCGACGGACTGAAGCTGACTCCGGCCTGGTCGAGTAGCTTCCGCAGGTCGCCGAACCGTGCAAACAGCGACTCGGCAAACGACGGCACGTCTTCGAGGGACTGCGTCAGCAGGCTGATGCTCTCCCGCGCGGCACCCTTCTTGCCCCCCGCATTCGCGGTTGTGAGCATGGTGAGCCGGTCCTCCAGCTCGGTCGACGTCTTATGGAAGAACGTCGTGGCGACGATGCCCACGACAGCGACCACGAATGCGAATACCGCGATCGCAATCAGGAGCGGTGAAAACATGTCGGTACCCGTTGGTAGATTGGATAAGCTCAGCGGTAAGGATGCCAATCAGTCGCGCAGCATAACGCGTTGCCGGAAAGCGCTGGCGGGCAGTCGCACGCCGGCCGACTCCAGCCGGTCCATGAAACTCGGCCGTACGCCAGTGGCCTCGAATCGCCCGCGCGCCCGTCCCGTTTCGTCCAATCCCTCCTGGATGTACAGGTAAATGTCCTGCATGACGACTGTATCCTGCTCCATGCCGACCACCTCGGTGATGTGGGTGACGCGGCGCGGGCCTCCCTGTAGCCGGTTCGCCTGAATGATCAAATCCACGGCACTGGAGATCTGCTGCCGCATGGCTTTGATCGGCATCTCGAAGCCCGCCATCATGATCATCGTTTCCAGACGAGCGATGGCGTCACGCGGCGTGTTGGCGTGCAGCGTCGTGAGCGACCCGTCGTGACCTGTGTTCATGGCTTGCAGCATGTCGAGCGCCTCCGGGCCGCGGCACTCGCCGATGATGATGCGTTCAGGACGCATACGCAGGGCATTACGGACGAGGTCGGTGGCGGTGATCGCCCCCT
>JBFWYF010000851.1:0-3682 GCA_050186685.1 Pirellulaceae bacterium | reverse complement strand
CGGCGAACGTCGTGCCGAGATACTCCTCGCCAAAGAAGACTGCGGTTATGGCGCGCGGCGGTGCCCAGAAGCCGTACCCGGATGCGAGCCCCGCGACGACCATCGCGAACATCGCCATCATTGCCCCGGCAACTATTCCCGCGACGGCCGATTCCGCGCCCGAAAGCACGACAAGCCGGGGAAACGTTTCATTCTGGCTTCCCATCGTTCTTTGCATGTCTACTTACCTCCGTTGAGACATTTGTCTGCTTTCTGACGCTGGAGACCGGATGCGCTTAAAACAGTGACGCAGATCACCGATTTGGGGGATCCCGGAGGAGCGTTAGATGCCTGTTATCGAAGACCGCGTCGCAGTGAATAAACACGCAATAACCGAGCATCTGGACCACGGCACTGACCGCGTTGTTGTGCGGCCGCCGTCAGGGTCCCGGCACCGAAGGGTATAGAAGGCCAACCAGTGCACCGAACATCAGGTGCCCCGCGAGAAAGGTGAGAACCTCCGCAGTACCGAGGGACGAGACAAAAACTCCCGGCGCATTCACTTCGCGCTGCCGATTGAACGTGAGCCACGGGACGGCACCCATGAAAAGGCCAGCGATTGCCCAGTGGAACAAGCCGCCCAGGAGCCCCCAACGCCCAGAGCCAGGAGTCGAGGCTGAGCAGCAGGAAGACGCCGGCATAGGCGACGGCAATGAGGGCGCTACCGCCCAGGTGAATCGCGAAGCCGACGAACCAACCCGGCGTGCTCCTGAGGCCTAACATTGCTCCCCAGAGGCTCGGTACGTTCAACTCCAGCGGTACTCCGCACATACGCAGCAGCTGACGCACGACGGTCATGGCGGGTCCGCCCGCAAGGCCGGCGGCCAGGGCGGGGAGTAGCGCAAAGTCCAAAGCTAAAGCCCGCCTCTACGTGGAATGCCATATGTAGAGAATAGTGTCGCCAGTCTTGTACGGACACAGCAGCAATGGCGTTGTCCTGACTGACTGGCCACGCACCCAATGCGACGGGCCTGGTAATGTGCCCAGGCTATCCGTTGTCTCTGAAGGCCGGATACAGCTCCATTCCGCCGTCTACCACGACCGTCGTACCGGTGAGGTAGCTGGAGCCCGTGGACGCCAGCCAAACCGCGACACTCGCAACCTGTTCAGGCTCTCCAATCCGGCCCATCGAGATGAGTCGCTCGAGGTCTTCGCGCTTCTGGGGTTCTTTCCATTCGGCGCGGTTGATCGGCGTCCGGATTGCGCCAGGCGATATGGTATTCACGCGAACCCCTCGCGCGCCAAATTCCTGCGCCAGTGTCTTGCCGAGCATCGTCAGGCCCGCCTTTGGATGACGCATAGCATAGTTTGCATTGCCGGACCAGGGGATCGAATCATGCACTGAACTGATCAGAATGATCCGGCCGCGCTCGCCCGTCCCCTCGGCCGGAGCTTTTGCGAGGAAGCTCCGTATGGCAGCGCGGCAACAGAGGAACGCGCCCGTCAGGTTCACATCGAGCACTTTCCGCCAGTCGTCGAGAGTCATGTCCTCGAAGTTGACCTTGCTTTCGATCCCGGCGTTGTTCACCAGCAAGTCCAGGGGGCCCAGCTCTTGCTCAACCCCGGAAAGCATCTCGTGCACGTTCGCCTCTTTGGACACGTCACCCCCGACGGCGATCGCGTGGCCCCCACCACTACGGATCCGCTGAACCACATCCATCGCTCGCGACTCTCCCGAACTGTAGTTAACGGCGACCCTGGAGCCCGCCGCGCCGAGTGCCAGCGCACATGCTTCGCCGATTCCCGAACTGCCCCCCGTCACCAGTGAGACGCTGTTCTCGATCACCGTAGGTCCCTCCACCCCTGCGCCCGGCCGATGCCGGGCGCAGGTTCAGTGGCTTGCAGGGGTTACTGCCCGCCGACGCCGATCGCTTCGCGCGCCTTTTGCATCAGTTCGTCCACCACCGGGCACATGCTTGGCGAATCGAAGTCGGCCGTCGGGCCCCCCGGCGCCGCGAAGAGAAGGCCGGTGGTGTAGTCGGAGGGGTTTCCGCTCATGAAGTCTGTCGCTGTCCGGGCGTACATGTCCCGCGACTCCTCCACCGACCGCTGGCCGGTGACTATGTCGTGTGCCAGGTTCAGTGCCAGGAAGTTCATCTCCTCCATGTCACAGCGCGCCGACATTTCACCTTTCGTCCGCTCAGGAATGACGCTTCCGTCGTATGCGGCCAACTCCGAGAACTTTTCTACCGGAACCTTGTAGTCGATGAACTGCTCGAGCAAATCGGTGTGCGGCTTGGGGAAATTGTGGGGCACCTCGTCGCGGTAGACGATCGTCCTTTTCCACGGGCCGTTGGCGTACCAAATCAGACGGCTCTGGAGCGCCTCATTCGGCCGCCCGTACTTCTCGGCCATGCGGCGAGCGACTTTCTGCGGGGTTTCCGGCCAACTATCGACGATTCGCGCGAAGCTCGCCTCGTCGGTCCTATCGGGTACACCTCGTTCGCCATAGTCTCCGCTGATCTCCTTGCGAAGCGCATTTGCTGTGGAGGCGATTGCCTCCTTCATCATGCTTTCAGCCACTGGTATATCCCTTGGGGTATGGATTCGGTAGCCACCGGTAGATTCAGCGGGCCGCCACTGACCAAGGTGTGGCCAGCGGACTTCGAATCGACGGTGATCTTCGTCACCAAACTAGAGACCGATAGGAGGCTGCAACGCAGGCCCCATTCTCCAGCACAACCTGGGCAAGTGTGTCGCTCCTGGTCCTGAAATCCAATTCTCACTGCTGCGGCGACACTGTGAGTCGGGTCGCCGGGGATCGCATGGTTTCAGCACCATTGAATTTGGCTGCCGCTCCATTACATGGTCATTGCATTGCTTCCGAACCAAATCGGGTTAGTGATCCTCATCACATTAACTCGCTGCAACCGGCCGCCTGATAGCCATCTGGACCAGCCAACGCAGAAAGGACTACGCATGAAAAACAAGTGGATTGGATTCCTCACCGGCCTCGCCGGGCTGACGATCCTGGTCGTCTCGCTTGCGATGACGAGCGGATCGCTGGTAGGCGCGAGCAGTCAAAGCGGAGCCCCCACTCCGGCGGGATTCGACCGGTACCTCGTGTACATGGCAAACGGCGTTTTGGAGCCGAATACGCCACAGATGCTGCCCGGGGAGATCTTCCATCAAGAGATTATGGGACGCAGCGCGGAGGAGATGGATGCCCAGGAAGCACTGGCCAGGCAGTTTTTCGAGCAGCGGTTCGGCCTGGTGGAGGGCGATGGCGTGACGGTCGCCTCGTTCACGTTCAACCCCGCGCACAACTACCGGGCCTACACGATCTCGGGAGAGTCGGTCCCTGCTGAAGGATGGGTGGTCCGGGACGGTGGCTTCTCGGCGACCGTGACGGCCGCCGGCGGAGTTAGCCTCGGTGGCGAGTTCGAAGGAACTCATGCCCCACAGGGCACAAGGGTCGTCTTCGGCGACTACAACATCCTGGTCACAGCCCCGGGGAGGAGTGGCGAACAGCGGGAAGAGCGGGAAATTGTCCTTCACTACCGCTCCGGAGATCCGCTCATGGTTGATCAGTTCGGAGTGATGCATTTCACCTGCGGGCTGGTGGATGCTGAAACGGACCTCGGGATCACGGAAGCCGAGTGGGACGGCATCGCGCAGGGCGTTGTGCGGCCGCCGCAAACCC
>JBFWYF010000850.1:0-3691 GCA_050186685.1 Pirellulaceae bacterium | reverse complement strand
AAGTACGACGTGGTCCCTTCGGCCGACAACTACGCCCTGTATGGCGTGTTCGCCAATTCCGAGGAGCCGAAGGAATTGCCGCTGATCGGCGACCCGCAGGACGGCGCGGCCTATGCCGAGTTCGAGAAAGAGCTGAACCAGCGCCGCGTTGCACTCGAGAACTTCCGCCGCGACAAACGCCTGGAGGTCATGCGGACGGCTAGGGAACGCGTGACCGAGTATCTCGAGCGTGTCATCCAGCTCCCTCCGGATTTCAAACCGGATCGGGAAGGAGCACGCAGCCTCGGACCGGAAGAACTCCGTCCGCGGCTGATCGAGCGATGGCACGCGTTCATTCGGCAGCGCGCGGCGAAGTCGGATCCGGTGTTCGGACCGTGGGGCGAGCTGGTTGCCATCCCGGCCGAGCGGCTCGCCGACGAGGCCCCCCAGGTGCTCGACCGTTGGCGCCAGTTGCCACCGGGCAATGAGCCGGGACAGTTGTCGGCCGCGATACGAGCCGAGCTGAGCGGGCATCCAATCACAAGCCGCGCGGATGTGGCTCGGGCCTACGGACGCGCCTTGACAGCCGTCTATCAGCAGTGTGTCGCGCTCGGCGGCCAGGACGACTCGATCGGCAAGCTGCCAGCCGACGTGCGGCCGCTCGGCGAGATCCTGCTCGGCGAACACTCGCCGACCCGCATCGCGCCCGAAGACATGCGTTTCTTCCTGAACCGAGCGGATCGGAACAAAGAGCGCGACCTGGAGAAGAAAATCGAGTCGTTCCAGGCTTCCTCGCCTGCCGCTCCGCCGCGGGCCATGGTGTTGCAGGATGTCGCCGCGCCGCAAGATGCGCGGATTCTGGTCCGCGGCAACCCGGCTCGACAAGGTGACGTGGTGCCGCGTCAATTCCTGCTCGTCCTGTCTCGCTCCGAGCGGACGCCGTTTCAGCACGGCAGTGGCCGGTTGGACCTCGCGCGCGAGATCGTCCATCCCGACAATCCGCTGACTCGCCGCGTGCTGGCCAACCGGGTCTGGATGCACCATTTTGGCCATTCGCTGGTGCGCACCCCCAGCGACTTCGGCATCCGCTGTGAACCGCCTACGCATCCCGCGCTGCTCGACTACCTCGCATCCCTGCTGCTCGATCGCGACTGGTCGCTGAAATCGCTGCACCGCGAGATCGTCCTGTCGAGCACTTACCGGCAGGCGTCGAGCGGCAAGGGCGCTTCGCCGCGCGCAGCCGAGATCGATCCGGAGAACCGCCTGTATTGGCGGATGAACCGCCAGAGGCTCGAATTCGAACCGCTGCGCGATACCCTGCTCTCCGTCGCCGGCCGGCTCGAAATGGACATGGGTGGGCGGTCCGACAACCTCGTGTCTGAGCCGTTCACACGGCGCCGCACCGTGTACGGGTTCATCGACCGGCAGGACCTGCCGAACCTGCTGCGCGTGTTCGATTTCGCCAGTCCCGACCAGAGCCAGGCGCAACGCCCGCGAACGATTGTGCCTCAGCAGGCGCTGTTCCTGATGAACTCGCCGTTTGTCGCCGAGTTGGCCGAGAGTCTGGCGTCGCGGCCGGAAATTGCGGCGGCGTCCGAGCCCGCGGACAAGATGAAGATGCTGTATCGCGTGGTATTCCAACGCGAGCCTGGTTCGCGCGAGCTGGACTTGGCGCTCGAGTACGTGCAGGCTGGTTCGACGGAAGACGACGACGCCCGACGCGAGGCGTGGAAGCAGTGGGCGCAGCTGCTGCTGATGACGAACGAACTGGCCTTTGTGGATTAGCGAGACGTTAAACGAAGTAATGGCAAAGCGCTCTTGCAGAGGAACGATGATGACCGAAGTCCTGCCGTTGACTCGCCGGGATCTGCTGCGTCGCTCGGGAATGGGCATGGCTGGACTGGGACTGGCCACGCTCCTGGGCGATCTGGCTCGACCGAGGGCCGCGAGAGCCGAGGAGTACCGCAACCCGCTGCTCCCCAAGGCGCCGCATTTTCCGACGAAGGCGAAACGCGTCATTCACCTGTTCATGAATGGCGGGCCTTCGCACGTCGATACGTTCGACCCGAAGCCGGCCTTGCAACGGTACGCGGGGCAGGAGTTGCCGACCGGGAATCTCCGCACGGAGCGGAAGACGGGGGCCGCATTCCCGTCTCCATTCAAATTCCAAAGGTATGGCGAAAGCGGCTTGGAAGTCAGCGAATTGTTCCACCACACGGCCCAGCATGCCGACGATATGGCCGTCATTCGCTCGATGCTCGCCGATGTCCCGAATCACGAACCGTCGCTGATGCTGATGAACTGCGGCGAGGCGCGGCAGGTGCGACCGAGCATGGGTTCGTGGGTCACGTATGGCTTGGGCACCGATAATCAGAATCTGCCTGGCTTCATCGCGATGTGCCCGGGCGGGTACCCGATCACCGAGACGCAGAACTGGCAGGCGGCTTTCCTCCCAGGGATTTACCAGGGGACGCATGTCAACACGCAGTTCACCGACATCAACAAGCTGGTGGAAAACGTCCGCAACGGGAAACTGTCGTTCGACCAGCAACGGCGGCAGCTCGATGCCCTGGCCGCGCTCAACCGGCTGCATCTCGACGAGCGAGGTCCGGACGGGTCCCTCGAATCGAGGATCCACTCGTTCGAGTTGGCTTATCGGATGCAGATGGAGGCGGCCGACGCGTTCGATTTGGCACGCGAGCCGCAACACGTGCTGGATGCCTACGGGCCCGGCACGCAGGCCCGGCAGATTCTGATCGCTAGGCGGTTGATCGAACGCGGTGTGCGTTTCGTTCAGGTCTGGCACGGGCAAGGACAACCGTGGGACAACCACGACGATATTGAGGTGAATCACCGCAAGCTGGCGGCCCAGTGTGATCGAGCCATTGGCGCGCTGCTGACGGATCTCAAGCGGCTTGGGCTGTTTGAGGAAACGCTGGTGATCTGGGGAGGCGAGTTCGGTCGCACACCTACCGTCGAACTGCCCCAGGCCGGCGCCAACGCGGGCAAGATCAACGGCCGAGACCATAACCATTGGGGCTTCACGATGTGGCTGGCTGGTGGCGGGGTCCGTGGCGGCCAAACCTACGGTGCCACGGACGAGTTCGGCTTTAAGGCGGTCGAAAAGCCCGTGCACGTACATGATTTACATGCCACGATCCTCCAACTGCTGGGGTTCGACCACACCCGCCTGACCTACCATTACGCCGGCCGCGATTTCCGGTTAACCGACATCTACGGCCAGGTGGTGCCCGACTTGATCGCGTAGGAGCGCCGAGGAAGCACTGAGGGCTTATCCTGGCCGCGGCGGGTGTGGCACTGGCTCGGCCAGTGTCTCCCCAGCAGGGACGTGGCTGACCTAGGGCCAGGGAAAGCACGGGCGAAGCCAGTGCCACACCCGCTGGGGCCTCACAAGTGTGGCACTGGCTCGGCCAGTGTCTCCCCAGCAGGGACGTGGCTGACCTAGGGCCAGCGAAAGCACTGGCGAAGCCAGTGCCACACCCGCTGGGGCCTCACAAGTGTGGCACTGGCTCGGCCAGTGTCTCCCCAGCAGGGACGTGGCTGACCTAGGGCCAGGGAAAGCACTGGCGAAGCCAGTGCCACACCCGCTGGGGCCTCACAAGTGTGGCACTGGCTCGGCCAGTGTCTCCCCCCGGCGGGGCCGTGGCCGAGCGAGGGAGAGCGGAAGAGCGCTCGGCGGGACTCCAGTCAC
>JBFWYF010000849.1:0-3693 GCA_050186685.1 Pirellulaceae bacterium | reverse complement strand
CCACGAGATCGCGGACGGTGTGGATGTTCTCGGACTCGAGGCAGTTCATGGCCCGCACGGAGAGGTTGAGCTCTGCGAGACTCATGTTGAGCTTCGATTCGAGGGCCGCGTCGACCCCGCCCGACATCATACCGCGAGCCTCGGCGTGCACCTGGGCACCCAGTTCGCTGAGTTGCACGAACGGGTTGAGGTGCTTGCGGAGGATTTTGGCGGCTTCGACCAGGGCCATGTCGGGGGTGACGGTGCCGTTGGTCCAGATTTCGATGGTCAGCTTGTCGTAGTTGGTCTTCTGGCCGACGCGGGTCTCTTCGACTTCGTAGCGGACGCGCGTGACGGGGCTGAAAACGGCATCGACCGGGATCACGCCGATTTCCTGGATTTGGGCCGACTGCTCGGTGGCTGCCAGGTAGCCGCGGCCGTTCTCGATCGTCAGGTCCATGACGAGGGGAACGTCGGCGGTCAAGGTGGCGATGACGTGGTTCTTGTTGATGATCTCGACCGATTCGTCGGTCTTGACGTCGGCGCCGGTGACGACGCCGCGCGTGTTCTTCTCGATATGGGCGACCTTCGGGCTCTCGCTGTGGTTCTTGACGATCAGCGACTTGACGTTGAGGACGATATCGGTGACGTCCTCGACGACGCCCGGAAGGGTCGAGAATTCATGCTGGACGCCCCCCATCTTCAGCCGCGTGATGGCACTTCCTTCGAGGCTGGACAGAAGGATGCGCCGCAGGCTGTTGCCGACCGTCGTGCCGAAGCCGCGGTCGAAGGGCTCGGCGACGAACTTGCCGTAGGTGGGGGTGAGCGTGGCTTTGTCGACTGCGACCTGACTGGGGAGCTCCAGCCCGCGCCAACGAATACGCATAAGATATCTCCCTAAGTGGACTCGCTGATTGATTTGCTTCGCGGCTCAAGTTAGACGACTTGGGTCGTTCGTCACGGCTTGGCTTGCGGTGTTCAGTAAAGGGCGGATGTGCGGTACGCCCGGCGATGTTCGGTTGCGCGTTTAGCGCGAGCAGATTTCGACGATCAGTTGGGTCTGCACGGGGATCGAAACGTCGAACGGCTCCGGCAAACGGCGGATGTGACCTTCGGGAATCTCGCCGTCGATAACCTGCAGGAAGTCGGGGACCTGGCGATGACTCTCGGCCATGGCCGACTTGACCGTGTTGAGACTCTTGGCGCGGTTCTTGACGCGGATGACGTCACCCACGCGGACCAGGTAGCTGGGAATATCGCAACGATGACCATTGACGGTGATGTGGCCGTGCGCGACGAGCTGCCGGGCAGCCGCGCGGCTCAGCCCGAAGCCGAGGCGATGGACGATGTTGTCCAGACGGCGTTCGACCAGGGTCAACAGGGCGTCGGCCGTATTCAAGGACCGCTGTGCCTCCGCGAAGTAGCGGCGGAACTGGCGTTCCAGGATGCCGTAGTAGTGCTTCAGCTTCTGCTTCTCGCGAAGGCGGAGCCCGTAGTCGGTCCCCTTGGAACGCTTGGCCTGCACCATGCCGGGAGGGACAGGGCGGCGCTCGTACGCACACTTGGGCGTATCACAGCGATTTCCTTTGAGGAACAGCTTCAAACCGTCGCGACGGCAGAGACGGCAAACAGATCCAGTCGTACGAGCCATAGTCTTAGCGCGGGTGTTTTAAGTGGAAACGAGGAATGTTCCAGGCAGTTCACGGGCCGAAGCGATTTGGTTGCGGCTTACACGCGGCGACGCTTCGGAGGACGGCAGCCATTGTGGGGCAGCGGCGTGATATCTTCGATCGACTTGATCGACAAGCCGGCCTGCTGCAATGCGGTGATGGCGCTTTCGCGGCCGCTGCCGGGCCCCTTCACGCGGACGTCGACTTCCTTCAGACCGAACTTGATGGCCTTCTCGGCCGCTTGAGCCGCCGCACATTGAGCCGCGTAGGGGGTGCTCTTGCGGCTTCCCTTGAAGTTCGTTGTGCCGGCGCTGGCCCAGCAAAGGGTGTCCCCCTTCTGATCGGTAATTGTGACCATGGTGTTGTTGAAGGTCGCCTTGATGAAGGCGATCCCCGAGGTCACGTTGCGACGCGTTTTGCGGCGCTTGGGGGCTTGAGAAGTAGTCTTCGCCACGGTGATCGTGCTCCTAAACGGCAGTCTTCAGTCTTTTGATTTGGTGCGGTGTTCGATTTGGTGTTTCGCGAAAGTCGGCCCCCGCGCTGTCGAAGGCGATTCCATCCTACCGAAGCCAGGCAAGCCGGATCGGCAAAACATCGTCCGCCACCCGTCTCGCGGAGATGGCACTGGAGACGATTGACAAGCCGAACCTGGCGATGGACTGCATGTTATCGCAGGCCCACCTATCGCAGGCCCACCTATCGCAGGCCCTGTTATCGCAGGCCCTGTTATCGCACGGACGGTTATCGCAAGTCCTTCACGCCCTTCTTGCCGGCGACGGTCTTCTTGGGACCCTTGCGTGTACGAGCATTGGTACGGGTGCGTTGGCCGCGGACCGGCAAGTTGCGCTTGTGTCGAATGCCGCGGTAGCAGTTGATGTCCTTGAGGCGGGCGATGTTTTGCCCGACTTCGCGGCGCAACTGACCCTCGACAACGTATTCCTTATCGAGCAGTGCGGCGAGGCGGGCCACTTCGGCCTCTCCCAGCTCGCGTGCTTTGCGGTGCGGATCGATCCCCGCCTTGTGGCACAGATCGCGCGCAACCTTCGGCCCAACGCCATACAAGTACGTCAGCGATACGATCGTGGGGCGGTCCGGCGGAATATCGACACCCAACAGACGAGGCATGTGATCCCTTCCCGAGAAATTCTGCGTGGTCGACGGAGCGTAGGGCGGACAGGTTCCGCACGGCTCCGGTTCTTGTATTGGCAAACGGGCTCGAACGGGGCCGGGTCCATCCATCCGGCCTCAACTGGCGCAGCGGACCCGACGGAACGTGAGTCCTCCGGTCCTGATAGAGCGGGGCGGCCGATGTCTCTCGAACCCGGCGTTACTCACCCCCAACCCCACCAAGCCGTCCGACTGGAATCCTAAACCCTATCCCTGACGCTGCTTATGGCGAGGATTGGTGCACACGACAAAGACCACGCCGCGGCGGCGGACGATCTTGCAGTGCTCGCAAATCTTCTTGACGCTGGAGCGAACTTTCATACCGGCACGACCTTGCGTGGCTTTAGTCTTACCCTAGTCGAAAGCGAATCAGTATAGGCGTTTGGGCGGCCGGCTTGCAAGGCACCGGGAGAGCAAAAATAAGGCCAATATTTTCAGGGGCCGAATTTGGCGGCGCCAAGATGCCTTCCGGCAGCGGAGTTTGCCCCAGACGCGCTATGGATGACGGGGAGGAAGGGCCACAAGCGCCAGCGAGGAAGAGCGGGCCGGCACGGGTGAGGGATTAGGGAAAGAAGCGACTCGAGCTTCGTCGTAAGTCTGGCGACTTCCGCTACCCGGTTGTTCTAGGGCGGGTTGGAGATTCTTCCAGCACGCTATTCGTCTTCGTCGCAGGCCCGAGCTATTTCCTGAATATAGGCCAGGGCGTCTTCGACGTCGGGTACAGCCATCCCTCGCATGCGGCCGCGGCGGTCGCAGTCGGCCAGCAGCATCAACTCTTCGTAGCTTTCGTCCGCCTGAAGCCGGCGACGCGAACGCATGCCGAGAGTTCCCTCGCGCAGCTCGGTGGCCTCGGGATGATGTTCGATCAGCCATCGCG
>JBFWYF010000848.1:0-3701 GCA_050186685.1 Pirellulaceae bacterium | reverse complement strand
TACCTGCCTTGACGCGTGGCTCGCGGTCCAATTGCAGTTCCTTCTCCCAGAGCAGCTGAACGCTGCGCTGCCAGGCGTTCGGCGCTGACACGAACGGTAATTCCTGCGTGAACTCGCGCGTTAGATCAAACGCCGTCCGACCGCCGGTGCGCCAGCGGCTGAGCAGGACGGTGCGAGAGCCGGCGGCCATCAGCCCGCAGGCCGACAGAAAGATCTCGTCCCCGTTCATGCCTCGCCGCAGTGCGGCAGCCGATTCGGCTCCCGAATGAAACGCCGGGATGATGAGTTGCTCTGGCGCTCCCCACGGCATGGCCATCCACCCCGCCAGCGAGTTTCCGGGTTTGTCGTGATCCAGCTGCAACGGCGCCCAATCGTACGCCGTGCGGCCCGAATCGCCGGCATCGTGCAGCACGAGCGTGCGTTGGCCCATGACCGACAGCAGCGATCCGGGAGCGGGCAGCGACTTCAGCTCGGTCACTTCCCCCAGCACCTTCCGGAGCTGATCGGCCGCGCTGACGGCATCGGCCATGTCGTCGTTCGTGAACATCTTGCCGGTGACGACCACCGTCGACTTGGCAAGCGAAAACGGTCGCTGGTCGGGCACGGCCAAGGCCACCGTGGGAACATAGCGCACACGCACCAAGGACAAGAGCGGAGGGGCCGCCTCTTCCTCCTTCGCCGGAAGTGCCTCGAACGGGAGATACCACAGGAATCGATCGGGCACGATGACGAGTTCCTCGACGTCACCGGCCGAGTCGAATTGGGCCCCGCTGATCAGGTGCTGCCAGATGGCGGCCGCGGTCGCGTGCCAATCGTCCGACGCGAGAACGTCCAGGTCCACGGGCGTGTTGCGGTCGAACTGCCCGAACTGGCGGAGCAGATCGGCTACGGCCTTTCCCACTTGCGGGACGCCATCGATGATCCAGTGGCGCGATCCCGCGCGGCTGTGCAGGAAGCCATGCAGCTGGTTCTGGCTCGTCAACAGGAACGATAGGACGGCTTGCCGCGGCGGGAGGCGTTCCTGAAGTTTCTTGCAGTCGAGCGGCGGTGGAAAAACGAAGTCGGCTGGTTCGCGGCGCAAAGCGAGTTCGCGAAGCAGCAGTTCTTGCGCCTGGCCCAGCGCTGCGAGTTCCGCCCAGCCTTTCGCCGGCTTAGCGACGGCACCCTCGCCAGCACCCGAAGGCCCCAGCGGTGCGCTGCGCAGCGTGTCGCGCAATGCATCAGAACGGCGCAGGATGTCGGCAATTTTCGGATAGCGGGTCAGCAAGTCCTGGCGAATCAGCAGCGTTGAGTCCGCGAGTGACTCCGGCGGGGCAGCCAGGGTCCAGCCGAGCGCCAGGACACGCCCTCCCATCGGCAACGTGGCGTAAAAGCGAAGCCGGCGGATCCGGTCCGCGATCTCCGCCGCCCGCTCGATCTCCTCGCGTTCCAGAGCGATATTCAGCCAACGCTCATAGACCCTTTCCGGAGCGAACAACACCGTGGCCATGGTTTCCACGGGGGCCGTCGTCCAGTCGGTGGGTGTCGGCTCACGCAGCACCCGTGCGTAAAGTTCGTTGGCGACACGTGCCGTAACGCGGCCACTCGTCACCATGCCATCCACCAGGCCGATTTCGAACAGCCGATGCGATCCCGTACGGTTGGCGCTCGTCTGATAGGCGAGCACATCGGTCCACGCGGCCTCGCCGCCAGCCAGGTTGCCCGACAGGAAGGCCGCCAGCGCCATGATGTAGCTCAGCCGGGCGCCGACCGCTCCCTTGGACATTTCCGTGCGAGTCATGGCGCGGCGTGCCCGGTCCGCCAGGGACGCGGCCAATACGGCGTCGTTGGACTCCGCTGCCTGCTGCGCCTGGCAGACGATCAGCGTGGCTTCCAGAACCGGTGCGCGCTGGCGCCGAGCCCAGGCCACTGCGGCTTCGAGCGGCCCGTAGGCGCCCGGCATCCGCGCGACCAGGTGAGTCTGCGTGCCCCACTGAAAGGCTTCCGCCATCACGTCGATATGATCGAACCACGCAGCGCTGAACGTCGCCTCCTGAAAAAACGTGGCCGCCGCGCCGTACTGCTGCTGGCCGAATGCCATCTTGCCTAGCGCGAGCAGCGCATCGCCGGTCAAGGGATGGTCGAACTGTCCGCCGATCTGCAGTGACCGGGTCAACTCGGTGGCGGCCTCGTTGGGGCGGTTCGACGACAGGTAAGACAGGCCGAGCAGGCACTCGATCCAGCTCTGCGACCAATGGTTCAACGCAGCAGGTCGAGCGGCGAACGTCTGCACCAGTTGAGCGGTCAAGGGATCGTGTTCGCAGGCTGCTCCCATGATCTCGGCCCGGCGGCGAATCGCCCGTGCAGTGCAACGCATCACCTCGTGCGCGTTCACGATGATGAACTCTGGCGACGACAGGGGCCCGCCTTGCTGCAGGACCTGGTTCACGTTCAGCGTTCCCTGCAGAATGGAGTAACGGTTCGTGAATCGTCCGGCCAGGGTCTGACGCTGGGAGTTGCCCCACGTGATCGGCGTGCGCAACGGCGTCGTGCGCGGCTCGATGGCCGGTGAGAAATCCACGGACAGCAACCACGTGGGGCTGGATATGTACAACTGCAGGGCTGCGGTGTACTTCTCGAGTGCTCGTCCCAGGTCCCCCATCTGGTAGTAGCATTCACCCCACATCACCAGATGGCAGATCGAATCGACCCACGGACCTTCCGCGCGCTGAATCCCGGTGCGTGTGCCGCGCTGGAAGGCCTCGCTGGCCGAAACAAATTCTCCGGCGTCCATCAGGCGTATGCCCAGGTAGTAGACGTCCGAGGGGTATTCGCGCCCCGCGCGATTGACCTGCGCGTTCGCCGCGGCGGGAAACCAGAGCGCGCCGCATAACAGGCCGGCCACCAGCCCTCTCGCCATGGATCGCACGGAAAGCGCTGGGGCGGAAAGATAAGACATCAGAAGTTCTCCGAACGGTGCGCCCTGCCACGTACTGACTCTATGATATCTCACGCCCCTCCCTGCGGCGACCCACTCGATTCGCGACGGCTGGTCGCCGAACTGCCCCGGTAATCGAAACAGGCCGCAGAATCGTTGGGACTCCACGCGTCGTACTCCCTTCTAGAACGGCCGGCTCGTTGGTACCTTGTCACCATGAAGACGATTAAAAAACTGCTGGTGGCGAATCGCAGTGAAATTGCCATTCGCGTGTTTCGGACGGCCCACGAGTTGGGTATTCGCACGGTCGCGATCTATGCGTACGAGGACCGGTATGCCCTGCATCGGTTGAAGGCGGACGAGGCGTACCAGATCGGGGAACCCGGCGAACCGATCCGGTCGTATTTGGACATTCCGGGCATTATCGAGCTGGCGACAAAGCACGACGTCGACGCGATTCACCCGGGGTACGGGTTCCTGTCCGAGAATCCGGAACTGGCGCGGGCCTGTGCCGCGGCCGGCATCCTTTTCGTTGGCCCGCAGGTCGACGCACTGGAACATCTGGGTGACAAGACATTTGCCCGTCGTATCGCGCAGCGCGTAGGAGTGCCGATCGTAGGAGGCAGCGACGCGATCAGCCATGTCCGGGAAGGGGAGCAGCTGGCGAGCAAGTTGGGGTTTCCCGTCATTTTGAAAGCTGCCAAGGGGGGCGGCGGGCGAGGCATGCGGGTGGTCCACGACGCTGCCAGTTTTGCCGCGGCCTTCGAGCAGGCACAGCGGGAAT
>JBFWYF010000847.1:0-3704 GCA_050186685.1 Pirellulaceae bacterium | reverse complement strand
GGAAAAGGCGTCTGCGGAGGGAGAAAAGGCAGTCCCCTAGCGCGAGAGATCGAGAGTGCGGCCAGCCAAGCTGCGGCGGTTCGCAGCCAGGTTCGCCAGAGCGTGGGAGGCGTACACGGGCAGGCCCGATTCCCGAGCGACGTCGCGCAAGCCTCGATTTCTGGCGAAAAGGGGCTACGACGAGGGCGAAAAGGGCTATGGACGCGAAGCGGGGGCAGGCGGCTTGCGAAATGGGCAAGCCCTCGCCAGAATAGCCACAAACTGCCCGGGTCCTCGCCAGCGTCCGGGGCGAGCCTGAGGCAGGCCTGCCGACGTGAGGTGGGCTCCCGTACCTGACCGATCACTGACAATGCTATTGCGGAATCGCGAGAACCATGGTTTTCGAGGAAATTGAAGAGCTCCAGCAGCGTTGGACCGACAAGTACGTGATCGTAGACGCCAGCCAACCCGAGTTGCGTCGGTTCGAGGGACTCACGGGAATGGTCAAGACGGTCAACATGAGTGGCCGGGCACTTGTTCAGTTCGAGGGACGCAACAACATCGGCTGGTACGACATCGACACCAGCTTCCTGAAAATCATCGATGCCCCGCTGCCGAAACCCGAGGCCAAGGGTGAGCGTGGTGCGGAAAAGGGTGAAAAGGCGGCTCCCAAGGCGGCTGCGAAGGCAGCTCCCGCCAAGACCGTGGCGGCTCAGCCGGCCGCCGCCAAGCCGGCTGCTGGCGCGGCGACGGGGGGGAAGACCTCGACGGCCGACATCCTGGCCGCCGCCCGAGGAGGCAAGCCGGCCGCGCCGGCTGCGGCAAAGCCAGTCGCTGGTGAGTCCAAGAAGCCGAGCACCGCGGACATACTTGCTGCGGCTCGTGGCAAATCGAGCCCAGTGGCGGCCCCAGCTACTCCGGCCGCCAGCGATCCGAAGAAAATGAACACGGCCGATATCCTCGCGGCCGCGCGCGGCAAGGCCGCAGCACCACCCGCTGCGGCTCCCGCTAAGCCCTCGACGTCCGGCGGGGCCCCCTCAACCGCCGACATCCTGGCGGCGGCTCGCCGTCCCAAGGCCAATGCATCTCCGGCCGAGGTGGAACCCCAGGAGGCCGCTACCAGCGCCAGTTCGGCTCCCGCAACTTCGGCGGTTGCTCCGGCAGCAGGCGGCGGGCCGGAAGCACAGCCGAAGCGCCAGCAGCTGAGCTCCGTCGCGGAAGTTCTGGCCTATTGTCGCAAAGTCGACACGAAGTAGACCGCAGCGGACAAACGGCTCAGCGGTCACTCCCGACCTCCGTCACGCGCCGTCCTCCCTGGGTCTCCCGTCCCTCCCCCAGGACCTTGCCGACATCATCAGGCTCGCAGTCGGCACTGTGCGCGGCAAGCTCCTGAGGGGAGGGAGCGAACCAGCCCGGGAGAATCCGGAGAGATTCCAAGCACCCAGGCTGTAATATTTCCAAGGTCTCGTTCAGCCGAGCGCAAAAAAAAAGCGTGCTCCGGCTGCGGATCGCAGTTGGAGCACGCATCGATATGGCGCTGAATTAGCTCGATTTCAGTTCCAGATTGACCGTGCCACCCGCCTCAGGCACCTCCACCTTCAACGTGCTGGTGGTGGGCATGGTATACGCGGCAGGTACGTCGCTCTTCTTGGGCCTTTCGCCCGGAATCAAACCGGGGCCGGGCTCCGCTCCCTCGGCAGGCAACTGGGGTGAGTCAAAATCCTTCTCGCTGATTGGAATCGCCGGTTCCGTAACCGTGACGGTGTATTTTCCGGGTGGGCACCCTTTCTGATCACTGGTGGCTCCTCCCACCGACGCAATCAGATAGTATTTGCCTTCCCCGTTGGTAAAGCCGCCGGCTCCATTGCCCTCAGTACCCGCTTCCCGATCCGGATGAAAAAACACACTCTTGAAGGCGAGCGGCTTGCCGTCAACGGTGGCGGTTCCTTCGACGGGCACCAGTTTCGGCCCGCTTTCACCGCAGCCGCTCAATACGACAATTACCGCCAGAATGGAAACTCCAATACGTACCTTCATCAACAGTTCTCCCGAGGTTGTGGCGTGAATCCCGTTGGAAAGATGGCTGCTTACGGGATAGCAACAGCGCGATTGTCACCCATGCGCGTCAGGTTGTGCAGCACGCCATTGGTCGACATGTCCACTGTCTGACTGATGAACTGCACCGATCCGTCGCCCATCGTGAACTGAGCGCCGCCCGGATGGAGGCTGGCTGCAGGCACCCACCACGAACGAGCGCGGCCGCGAATCGGCTCGAACGGCGGAGATACCCACGTGGGATGGATCCAGGGCTGGTGCCAGACGTTGATGCCGCCGTCGGTGGCGCTGCGATAGGGGTCGACTCCCGTCATGACCCAGCCACGGTACGCCCATGCGAAGGCCGAACCGTTGACGTGGAACTTGGTCGTCTCGCCGAACGCGAATGTCGACGACAGTCCGTCGATCACGCTGGAGGGTTTCGTATCGCTGTCCTGGCCGAACATGCGGCGTTCGGTAGTGGCGTTTTTCCAGTTCAGGTGGTTGCCGAAGTCGCCCTGCGATGTGATGAAATCATAGTTGGTCGCGGCGCCCTTAAACGTTCCGCCGGGGCCGTAGTGCGTCTCACCCGAACAGCACCGGTCGCGCGGACCATTGTTGTCGGTGGGGCAGATGAAGACCTGCAGGATCGTTTCCGACAGTGCGGCATTGCCGTTGGCTACGGGGTCACCCACGAGAGCACCCGTGGATCGGCCGGCACCCGTGTGTCGGGAGAACGACTGGGAATGGTTGAACCTGTCGTAGATATTCTGCAACTCAAGATAAGGCAGTAGCGATACCAGCCCGTTGGAGTTCTTGACCTGCCCGTTTTCCGGCATGCCCGGGCACATCCCGTATCCCCGTCCCGCAGCCGGGTACTGCTTGTATGTGTTCTCGTAATTGTGCAGAGCCAAGCCCAGCTGCTTCATGTTGTTCGAGCACTGCATACGGCGGGCCGCCTCGCGGGCCGCTTGCACGGCGGGCAGCAACAGCGATACCAACACACCGATGATGGCGATCACGACGAGCAATTCGACGAGCGTGAAGCCGAATCTTAACCGTTTCATGCGCGAGTCTCCAGGACAATTGAGGAATCAAGACACGTCAATGCGAACAGTCTTTTAGGGTCTGGCGAAGCCATTGTCAAGAAAGTTCTTGTTCAAAAACAGCGCCACGAGTAACCCAATTGTGCATAGCAAGAACGTGGGGGCCGATTTAAGGGCGAGAATCGCCGAGGAAAACGGGCTCGTGTGTCATCACGCCGCCTCTATCGGGATGGAACGTCGGGAAGTCTTTTTGTTAAGAGATCCTAGCTCATGCCGCATCCGCTTCGGAAGTTTCGCGTGGGGACAAGCCGTTTATCCCGTAGTCTCAGACGGGGACGCAATGCGTTCGAGCCTTGCGTCCCGAGCCGGCTGAATAGGGGGGAAACTTGGCCGGCCGTTGTTTCACCTCATACGTTGAAATTTGGCGAAATCAGCCGACTCTTCCGGCTGCGGGTTAAGGGAGTTTTGGCGAAAGGCACGGACGGAAGCGGCGCTACGAGAGATCGGAGAAGTAGAATCGCGTCAGGTGAAAGAAAACCGGCGCGGATAAGCAGATGGAATCGATCCGGTCCAGGACGCCGGCGAGACCCAGGACCAGAGATCCCGAGACCGTGACGCCCCGGTCGCGCTAGAAGGCCGACATCG
>JBFWYF010000846.1:0-3704 GCA_050186685.1 Pirellulaceae bacterium | reverse complement strand
TGAACGCTGGCTGTCGCATAGAGCGCCGCACTTACTACGAACTCGACCGTGCCGATCCACTCTTGCGAAGCCTGATATCCAGGCGCGCGTTCGACGAGAGCGACGAGGAAATGGGAACGCATTTTGCCGCCGCGCCGACAACTTCATGCGTGGTCATCGTTCCCGTTAATTCTGATATCGCATTGCGACCACACGATGTGGGAATTGGAGTATCCCAAATCGTTCCAGTCATCGTGTCAGCACTGGATGGGGAAGAACGGCTCGTCGCAATCGAGCAGCCTGAACTGCATATTCATCCACGGCTCCAGGCCGAGGTGGCCGACCTGTTTATTGAGGCCATTCAAAAGAACAAGCACCGCTTCATCATTGAAACCCACAGTGAGCACTTGATTCTGCGGTTGCTGAGGCGCATTCGCGAAACGGAAAATGGCAAAGTCCCCACAAACCGACACCTGCGGACTGATGACCTGTCAATCTATTACCTCAAACAAGAGAATGGCAGCACGCGACAACTGCGAATCGACGTCGACGTCAAAGGTGAGTTCATTCAGCCCTGGCCCGACGACTTCTTTGAGATTGACTTTTATGAGAGGTTTACTTGATGCTTGCTGAGTTTGCGATGACGCCAGCCATATTCGATGATGATGCGCATGGCGACAAAGATGTTTGGCTGGAGCAGATCCGTGAACTCGGCGCGACGATGTTTCCACGATTGTCCGCTTCGCCCGTGATGGTGACTAATCTCTACGAAGGCAGCTGGCATCCAGAGGTCGAAAAAGTAATTGCCGCAATTAAAGATCATCGAGCACGCAAGTTGTGCCAAGACTTGTTGGCCAAACTCGGTCAATCGCTGGTATTCAGGCCGGCCTGCAATGAATGGCCGGCGGATGAGAGCGACTGGGGACGAGAGGCGATGAAGTCTGCGGGGGGAGAGCCCATCGAGCGAATCATCACCTCGCAGGTCGTATATGAATCGCTTAGACGCGAAGGGCACTCCGTCCGCTGCATTTCAGAGGTGCATGACTCTGGATTTTGGACGGGAATCGGTGCGGACGGCACCGTGCCAATGCGGATTGCCGACCAGGTCAATCTACTCCGAAAACTGTGCGTCCACTCCGATTTTCTGTGCGTGCTGACACCTCATATCTACGGCGGCTCGGACGACGAGACTGACTTGATTAAGGAGATCGTTAAAAGTGCGCTCCGACGACCTGCGGGATATCAGTCGGTATGCATCGACGTTCACACCGAAGGACCGCACCGAAACCCAGGCGACCCGGACTTTGAAAGACGGTTAGCAAAGTGCATTTCGAATATCTCGCAGTCTTTTGAAGCGGTTCTCGGTAAGGGGCAGTCAGTCAATCTCTATGTTTGGCCAAAGCTTCTTCATCGCTATGTTGTCGGCGGCACTATGACCGAGATATCTGGCGGCAGACACGCGCGAAGCCCGCGATGGGGAGTTTCCTTGAACCATTTCGCCCGGCGAGGAGATTCACGCGAGTTGGCACCATCACCATGGAATCTACTGACAAGGGCTAGCTTGCTCGATTGCTTCAATCGCTACTTCGCGGATGGAGTCAAGGGATACTTGTCACCATCACCGATCAAGATCAATCGATGAGTTTGTTGTCCATCTGTTGAACGGAGTGTAATCACACCGGCGGTTTTGTGGATAGTGCAACCGTTGTTCTGTAAAAGCGCCTTGGTGGGGTCGGGTTACGAGGTCGTCTTGGGGAGGTAGCGTTTCTCGGTTTGCCACTCGTCGTCGGTCTCCATGAGCACCGCGGTGGCCAGGCGGAGCAAGGAGGCTTCGTTCGGAAAGATACTCGCCACGCGCGTCCGGCGTTTCAGCTCGCGGTTCAGCCGCTCCAACGCGTTGTTCGTCCGCAGCCGCCGGCGATGCTCGGCCGGAAAGGCGAACACGGTCAGCCCCTCGGGCACGTTCGCTTCCAACCAGGCCGCCAGCTTCGGCGCCGACTTGACGTGTTTCGACACCATCAGGCCCAACAGCCGATCGGCCTCGACACGATTGGGCGCGTTGAACACGGCCCGCAGATCGCGACTGGCTTCGTCCTGCGACACGTTCGGCGGCAGGTGATCGAGCAGGTTCTGGGCCAGATGGAACTGGCAGCGCTGCCAGGCCACGCCCGCGAAGCGGGCCTGTAAAGCGGCCCGCAGCCCGGCATGATCGTCGCTGGTGATCAGGCGGACACCGTGCAGGCCGCGAGCTTGCAGCCCAGCTACAAACTCGCGCCAATGCACTTCAGCCTCGGAGAGCGAGACGCTCACGCCGAGGATGCTCCGTCGCCCGTCGGGCTGGACGCCAACGGCCACCAAGAGCGAACAGGACACGACGGTGCCGCCGACGCGGACTTTTTCGTAGCGGGCGTCGAGAAACAGGTAGGGGATCTCGGCCAGCGGTCGCTCGCGCCAGGCGGTCAGCTCTTCGTCGAGCGCTTGCACGGCGCGGCTGACCTGCATGCTGGTCACTTCGCGGCCGCAGAGCTGTTCCATCACGGCAGTCACTTTCCGCGTCGAAACGCCTTGCAGATACATCTCGGCGACGGCCGCGGCCAGGGCCCGTTCGCTGCGCGTGCCGCGTTCCAGCGCCGACGGGTAGAACTCGACGCCGCGGGCCTGCGGGACGGCCAATTCGAGCGTGCCCAGCCGCGTGTGCAGCGTCTTGGCCTTGAAGCCGTTGGCATAGCCGCGGCGCTGGGGAGTGCGCTCGTAGGGCTGCGCGCCGAGCACCTGGCTGCGTTCGAGCTTCATGGCTTCGTTCAACAGCGTCTGCATCGCTTGAGCCATCCCCTCAAAGCCGTGCTCGACCAGCAGCTCGAGGATCTCCTGGAAGCCGCCGGGCGAGTCGGCGCCGGCTTGGGTCTCGAAGTCGACTCGGTTACGATGATCGTGGTGGGTCATGGGCGTGTCTCCTTGGGGGTGTGGTAATTCCCAAAGAAAACCGCGTATGGCCCGCCCTTTCCAAGATCACTTCACGCGCGGCTGACAGCAAAGCTGGCGCCCGCGCGTTTACAGAAAGAATGATGCACTACCGTTTTGTGAGTCTGACAAACTACGCCCGCACGATTGGTTACTGGAAGAGTTCAATGAGGCATGGTATGGATGAAGCATGAAACCACGACGCGACCCATGGATCATCGGCCAGGGCATCGCCACCGAGCGGCCTTATATCATTCACACCGAGAAGCCGCGGTTTATGGCGCAGGTGTTCGAGGAGGGAGACCCGGACGGCATCCTCGCGCCGCTGAGCTACTCGCTTCGTGACGGCCGTTCGTTGGCCAGGTTTGCGTTTTACGACGACCTGCCGGACGAGCGGACCCTGCGGGCAATCTTGCGCTGGGCCGACGAAATCTTGGCCCGGGGCCCCATTGCGTGAACGTCAGGTTCATCAGTCGAACTCAATCGGACAAACACCCCACCACCGCGTGTCAGCGCCTTCGCTACGCTCAGACCGAACTCCATTTCTGAGGAGTTTGGGGGGCCTTGCCCCCACGCCGTCAAGGATACCCTAAAGGCTCAAGCCGGGGTCTCCCCTAGTTTCCGCGCCCGTCCGAAGACGAACGGGCTTGTGCAACCTGGGTGATACCCCTCCCCGGCTTTCGTCCTTGACTGCGATTCCCCCGCTCATCGGCGCGGGCCTAGTCAAGTTCGCAGCGGCAGCAGCAGCTGCGCGAACTTGTTTA
>JBFWYF010000845.1:0-3705 GCA_050186685.1 Pirellulaceae bacterium | reverse complement strand
CCCGGCGAGTCCGACAGCGAATCCTGCAGTGTGATGCGGTTCCCGCAGCAGGTGCCAGCAGGCAGCGCCGACAGCGATGACGGCCGCCAGCAGCAGCAGCGGACCTGCCAGTCCAGCCTCCACAAACGCCTCCAGGTAAGTGTTTTCGGCGTGCCGGAACCAGGTCGCTTCGGGCGTATCCTGCAGCATCCGATACGCGTACCCGTGCGTGCCAAGCCCGCTGCCGAAGGGCAGGAACTTGACTGCGGTTTGCAGCGCCACGGACCAGTGGCCAAGTCGGCCATCTCGGAGCAGATCGTGAGCCGAGACGGACTGCGCTCGAGCCGAAACACTATCGGTGAGGCCGACTTGGTCGATCAGGATCAAGCCGAGTACGATCGACAACGACACCGCGAGCACGCGCCCCGCGGCGCGGCTGCTCACCAGGACCGCCACTGCCGCAAACACGGCCGCGACGGCACCGCTCAACCATCCTCCCCGCGACAGGGCGCTTACGACGCCGCCTGAAATCGTCGCGACGGCCACGACGCAGAAGATACCCCCAGCACTGATCCTGGCTACTCCGGAGCGCAGTCGTGCCGACCAGCGCCGTCCCCACGGCCCTGCGGATTGGGAGGCACGTGCAATCGCACGCAAGGGTGCATCCGGGTGTCGAACTGGAAGTTCGCCCGCCGTACTGCGCCGCGCGAATACATAGACCGCGAGCCCAAAGGCACAGCCTAATGCGAGGTTCAGGAAATTCGCAGCGTGGTTCCGGTTGACGTAGCTGGCGAAGGGTGAGCCGCCTTCCAAGGGGATCACGCCGTACAGCTTGCCATCCCAGGTCAACTTTTGTGTGATACCAAAGAACGCCACCGCGGTTCCGTTGATCGTCATCGCCGCCAACGCGATGATCTTCCACTGCGGACGTTGAAAGACGCGCGACGCCAGAAAGAACACGGATACGCCGAGCAACAGCAGGGCCAACTGGTGGCGCGTTTCCGCGGGATACAGACTGATCGTGGGCGCCAGAGGCTCAACGTCGCACAGTGCGGCGTCCGCTTCCGGCAGCTCTTCTCGTACGACTCCGTAAAGCCTCTCATTTTGCGTGGGATTCGAGAGCCCCCAGATGGCGGCATTCTGGGGGGCAATCGGCAGCAGCCCCCCGTAGGGGAACGGCAGAAGCTGAAACACACCTAGCGCCAAGGCCAGCATCAGCGGCACCACCGCCCCGCTCAACGGCACCTCGTCCGACCCACCGTTTAAATAGCAGGCCACCGTGTAACTCAAGACTCCGATCAGCATCGACAACGCCATCGCCCATTGGGCTATGCCTTGTACGCCGCCGAATAGCCAGGGGAGGGCCAGCACCGGTACTAGCACGGCGGCCCGACTGACATTCACCAGCAGTGGCGCCATTGGGGGAATCGACTCGTTACGTTGCGATGAGCTCATACGACGGCGTGATCGACTGGAGGGGCGACTCGAGGAGGCAAGCAAAAACATCATCGGTTCGGCAGTTCCCGGAAAAGGGCGTTCCCGAACTTCCTTGCGGCACGACGTTGTGCAGTCCACGACGCTCGCAGCCCGCGGACAATGCCGTGTCCCCGGACGCCCGACCGGTCGCCTGACCGCAGCAACAACTCGTGGACGGTAGCCTCCCTGCAGGCTTCACCCGTCGCGAAGCCTTCCAGGCCACTCTCCTTGCACGCTCCGTTCCCAACCGAGATCCGCGCCGGCAGCGCAAATGCGGTCGCGAGCCGAAGGGGGTGCTGTGCCACCCTCCAGCCCCTACCACCACGACAATCCGTCGCGCTAATCCCTACCATACGGCAATAACGAACGGTCCCAGGCCGGCCGATCGGCCACTTGCCACTCGGACGGTCGCCACCACGGCGGACGGCCGTGTTGCCTTGCGTCAACATCACGGTGCCGACTCTCCACAGGGACCACCACCGTTCTGCACCGACGCAGCGCGAACGACCGGCGCGTTCGCCGCGGCAGTCGGCTGCGGCTGCTTTAGCAGCACACACCGGCCGAGCACCAGGGCGTCGAGATTGCTTCGCAGGTAACACGCGTACGCGTCTTCCGGCAGACAGACCATCGGTTCGCCATGTAGATTGAAGCTTGTGTTCACCAGGACCGGACAACCTGTGCGCTGCCCGAAGCGCGTCAGCAATGTATGGAAGCGGCCGAGTTGCACGTCGACTGTCTGCAGCCGTGCCGAAAAATCAACGTGGGTCACGGCCGGAATGTGAGAACGTGGTTGTTGCAACCGCGCCTCGATGGAATCGGCTGGACTTGCCGAATCGTGCTGGCCCGTTCGCCGCGTTGGATGAACGCTCGCCGTCCACAGCATATACGGACTGGCCTCGCCCGGCTGTACATCGAACCAGTCGGCGGCGTGCTCGGCCAGCACGGCCGGCGCAAACGGGCGAAACGACTCGCGCTGTTTGATCTGCTGATTCAGGATGGTCGGCATCTCGACTCGCCGCGGATCGGCCAGGATACTGCGGTTGCCGAGCGCCCGGGGCCCGAACTCCATTCGGCCCTGAAACCACCCGCAAACCCGGCCGTCGGCGAGCAGCGAGGCAACGAAGTCGCACAGGGTTTCGTCGTTGTCGAAGTCGATGAAGTCGGCGTGCCGCGACACCAGGAAGCTGCGGATCTGCTGGTCCGTGACAGCCGGTCCCAGCAGCGAGCCACGCTGGGAATCAGGCGAGAGCGGCGTACGGGGGTGGTCGAGCAGCTGGTGCCAGATAAACCAGGCCGCCCCGAGTGCACCCCCCGCGTCCCCCGCGGCCGGCTGAATCCACAACTCGTCAAAAGGCCCCTCCCGACGCAAGCGGCCGTTGGCCACGCAGTTCAAGGCGACACCGCCGGCCAGGCACAGCCGGTTCATGCCGGTCGACCGGTGTACGTGGCGGCCCATGCGCAAGACAACTTCCTCGGTCACACGCTGGATCGACGCCGCCAGATCGATGTACCGCTCGTCGAGCGGCGAACCCGGCTCGCGCGGAGGCCCGCCAAACAGGCGATGGAATCGCCCGTTCGTCATCGTGCGTCCCGCACAGTAGTCGAAGTACCGCTGATCGAGGCGGAACGAGCCGTCGTCTTTCAGATCGACGAGTTCGCGGATGATGCGGTCGACGAACCGAGGCTGGCCGTACGGCGCCAGTCCCATCAGCTTGTACTCGTCGGAGTTCACCGCGAACCCGCAATAGTACGTAAAGGCCGAATACAACAATCCGAGCGAGTGGGGGAACCGCAGTTCATGAGTCAGCTCGATACGGTTCCCGCGGCCGACGCCATAGCTCGCCGTGGACCATTCGCCGACTCCGTCCATCGTCAGCACCGCGGCCTCGTCGAAAGGCGACGGAAAAAAAGCGCTCGCCGCATGCGATTCGTGATGCTCAGGAAAATAGCAGGGCGGCGACGCGGCGGTCGCTGGCGAGGCGTCCGCCAGCCCGTGTCGGATTTCGCGGCGGAGGTGCAGTTTGTGCTTCAGCCAGACCGGGATAGCGGCCAGAAATGCTCGCCACCCGCGCGGGGCGTAGGCGAGGAACGTTTCCAGCAGACGCTCGAACTTGACGAACGGCTTTTCGTAGAAGCCGATGTAGTCGAGCGACGCCAGGCTGAGTCCGGCCTCGGCCAGACAGTAGGCAATCGCGTTCACCGGGAAGGCAGCGTCGTGCTTGCGGCGCGTGAAGCGCTCCTCTTGCGCCG
>JBFWYF010000844.1:0-3710 GCA_050186685.1 Pirellulaceae bacterium | reverse complement strand
GCTGCTGCATACGCGGTTTGTGATTTCGACTCTGCTCGGACAGAAAGTTCAATGGTCGACCCAGCAGCGGGACGATCGCGGCGTGCCGTGGACGACCGCCGCAGCGGTTCACTATCCTCACACGCTGTTCGGATTGGCGATTGCCGCGATCGCCTGGACTTGGGCGCCCGCACTGTTGCCGTGGCTCTCTCCCGTGTTGGTCGGGATGATCGGCTCCATACCGCTGGCCAGGCTGCTAGGGAGCGTACGATGGGGTGAATGGCTTGCACGCCACATGCTGTTGATGATTCCGGAAGAGCAGGAGCTGCCCACCGTGCTGAGGTACCAGCGTGAAGCGCTGGGCCGCCGAGAAGCGGTGCAGGCCGACGGATTTGATCCGTTCCAGGCTGTGTTGAGGGACCCCGCGTTCCACGCGCTGCACCAGGGAATACTGCGGGCGACCGATGGCCACCGGCCCTTGCCGACATCCCAACTGGCTAAGGTCCAGGAAGCGGGACGCACCACCGGCTTCGACGCGCTTTCTCCGACCGAACGTCGTGCCGTGTTGGGGGATTTGGGCGCGATGGAATCGCTGCACGTGCTCGTTCGCAGCCAGTTGCGGCCGGCGCCGTCCGTCCTGCTGGCCTAGACGCGTATCGGGATGAGCGGCTCGCCCGCCCCGTCGACAGGCATGCAGGAAAATGCGACGTTGTTGGTCCACGGGGACTGGCCGGCGGCCCATGCCAAGCCGATGCGAACTGAGCGAGCGGAGACCACGCTTATGCCCGACGTGATTTGGGACCTGCATTGTCATCTTTCGGGAGTGACCGGGCGCACACCCGAAGAACGCATGGCACAGATCATTGACTATGCCGATCGAGTCGGCATCGAGCGTGTGTGCGTTTATATGGGCATGCCCTGGTCGTTAAACCCCAGCCCGGCGAAGCTGCGCGAAGAGAACGACCAGGTGTTGCAGGCCTTGCAGCATTGGCACGATCGAGCGTTCGGCTTTGTGTATGTCAGTGGCGAGCACGTCGAGGCGAGCGTCGCCGAGATCGACCGTTGCGTGCGCGACGGGCCGATGGTGGGTATTAAGCTGTGGGTGGCGCGCAAATGCAACGCCGCCGACCTCGACCCTATCGTGGAACGTGCCGCGGCGCTCAAGGCGGTGATCTTCCAGCACACGTGGCTGAAGACGGATGGCACGATGTACCCGGGCGAATCGAGTCCGCTGGATTTGGTCGAACTGGCCAGGCGACATCCGACGGTGCCGCTGATTTGTGGTCACACGGGCGGCACCTGGGAGCTCGGTATTCGTGCCGTCCGTTCGCTGCCCACGATTTCCGTTGACCTCGCGGGGTCGGACCCCACCGCCGGATTGACGGAGATGGCCGTGCGCGAACTCGGCGCCGAACGCGTCATCTATGGGAGCGACGCGGGAGGACGAAGTTTCGCGTCGCAGTTGGGCAAGGTCTACGGGGCGGACTTGTCGGCAGACCAGCGCCGTTTGATCCTGGCAGGCAATCTACGCCGCATGCTCACGCCGATTCTCCAGCACAAGGGCATGAAATTCTGATGGACCCGCTCATAGATGTGAATGTCTACGTGTCCCGCTGGCCGTTTCGACGAGTACGCGGCGATGAGACTCCGGCGCTCGTGGAATTGCTACGCCGGCAGGGAGTGACGCAAGCCTGGGCGGGCAGCTTCGACGCACTGCTTCATCGCGATATGGCAGGCGTCAACGCGCGGCTCGCCGCGGAATGCCGCGAGCACGGGGACGGCCTGCTGTTGCCTTTCGGTGCCATTCACCCGATGCTGCCCGACTGGGAAGACGACGTGCGGCGCTGCCACGAACAGCATGGCATGCCGGGCGTCCGACTACATCCGAACTACCACGGTTACAAGCTGGACGATCCCGTGTGCGGGCGGCTGCTGGAACTCGCCGAACGCTACCGGCTCATCGTCCAGATCGCACTCACGATGGAAGACGAGCGAACGCAACATCCCCTTGTTCAGGTGCCGCATGTCGATGCCGCGCCGTTGACGGAGCACGCTCGGCGCCTGCCGCAGTTGCGCCTGGTGCTGTTGAATGCGTTTCGCAAGCTGCGTGTCGAGAGTCTCGACGCCCTGGCGGCGGCCGGCAATGTCTCGTTTGATGTGGCGATGCTGGAAGGAGTCGGTGGTGTCGGCAACCTGGTCGGCAAGATCACTGCCGACCGGATCGTCTTCGGTTCCTATGCCCCTTTTTACTACGTCGATGCAGCGCTCCTGAAGCTGCGCGAGTCGCCGCTGGGGGGCATGCAGCGTGTCGCCATTGCCGCGGGAAATGCCCAGCGACTGCTGCCACGCAGTTAACGGGAGTTCCGGTTATGCCGCGCGAGACGGATCCCGCCCGTCGACTCGCCATGGAAAGCACGTTGGTGCTGTGGCAGCAAGTCCAGGCGAACGATTCGATGGCCGTCGACGAGTTGTATCGCCGCTACTTGCCGCGCCTGATAGCGCTCGTCCGCAAGCGGCTTAGCCGCCCGCTTTCCCGGCGACTCGATCCGGAGGACGTGGTCCAGTCGGCTTATCGAAGTTTCTTTGCGGCGGCCGGGCAGGAAAAATTCGTGCTCGAGCGAAGCGGTGACCTGTGGCGGTTGCTCGCACGGATTACCTTGAACAAACTCGCCGATCAATGCGCGTGGCACCGGGCGGCGCGGCGCGACGTATCGATTGAAAGAAGCTCTGCCGAACGGGAGACGCCCCGGTGCGAGCAGCCGGAGGCCGTTTCGCTGGAGCCGAGTCCCGAGCATGTGGCGGCCGTCGCCGAGGAGATTCGCCTCCTGCTCGAGAACCTCGACCCCGTCCAAGGCCAGATGGTTGAGATGCGTCTCAACGGATACACAATTCAAGACATCGCAGAGTCCTGTTGCCGGTCGGAACGAACGGTTCGCCGACTGTTCGAGTCGCTGCGCGCTCGGCTTCAGGATTAGTGCGAACGGAGTGACGAATACGGTGAGCGATTCACTGCCAGGGTTGCGTCATTCGATTCGCCAGGCCTACTTCCGCGCTACGCCGCCGGGCCAGAAGTTCCCCGAGCTGGAATCGGCCATTGCCGCACATCCCCACTGGACCGCAACG
This sequence comes from Pirellulaceae bacterium, assembly GCA_050186685.1. Lineage (GTDB taxonomy): Bacteria > Planctomycetota > Planctomycetia > Pirellulales > Pirellulaceae > CAZFLF01. The sequence goes on along the minus strand of JBFWYF010000844.1, from coordinate 608 downwards.
GAGCGCTTGGAACTGGTCCTGGTCGACCAGTTTCAGCGTTGGCGGCTCGGGGAAGTGGTCACGGCGGAGGAGTATCTGGCCCGTTTTCCCGACTTGGCCAGGGAATCGTCGCGGGCGCTCACGCTGATTCTGGAAGAGTTCGGATACCGGGAAATGGCCGGCGAGTCGCCACAACTGGCCGATTTCGTACGCCGATTCCCGCACTGGTCCGAGGCGTTGCGGCGGGAGCTGGCGCCCGGGGATGCGGTGGCAAGGGACTCGGAACTGCGGACCGCGGTGGTATCCGTTCATGCCGCCGCCGAGGATTCGCCGAGGTCGGTCCCAGCGGCAGTGCCCGCCGCCGCACGCCTTTCCTTCGACGAAATGACGCTCGGCACGCTGATTGGTCCCTACCGGCTGGAACGCCTGCTCGGGCTAGGAGCATTCGGCGAGGTATGGCTGGCCCAGCGCCGGGGTGCGCTGGCCGCGACACACGTAGCACTCAAGCTGCCGCACTATCACCCCCGGCTCCTGGCCGCCGTCCAGTCGGAGGCGCAGACCTGGGTCCGCGCAAGTGGTCATCCACACGTTGTCCCCATTCTGGATGCGGACATTTATGACGGCCGAGT
>JBFWYF010000843.1:0-3714 GCA_050186685.1 Pirellulaceae bacterium | reverse complement strand
GACGCCGGTCGGGATAGAGTCGTGATCGGCGAAGGGAGCGGCGCGTTCGTCGTGGAAGATCGGGATCATGCGGCGGCACGCGGCGCGCGGGCGCTCGCCCGTGTGCTGGGATTCGGCATCTCGTTCGAACCGGCCACTCGGGGCCAATGGAGCACGGGGCACGCGATCCGGAATTCCATTGAACTCAGTCTCCGCGAAGCGCACGTGAGCCCCGAGGCTGTCGGGCACGTCAATGCCAATGGCAAAAGCGCGGTGATCGAAGACGCGGTCGAGGCCCAGGCCATTCGGCGGGTGTTGGGCGACGTACCCGTCACCGCGCCGAAAAGCTACTTCGGATCACTCGGCGCGGGGACTGGAGCCGTCGAGATGGCGGCCACTTTGATCGCGTTCGAACATAGGGCCGTGCCCGCCACGTTGAACTTCGAGACTCCGGATCCGGCCTGTCCGGTAAACGTGGTGCATGGTCAAGCCCTGCCGGCCGCCGGGCAACTGGCCGTTGTCTTGAATCAATCTTCCACGGGGCAGGCCGCTGCCGTGGTGTTGGCCGCATCCTGAGCGATCGCCTCGGAACTCCGCCTGTTCCACGCGCTCACGCGTCCAAGGCAAACGTACTGCCGGAGAGCCCTCCCATGGCGGTCGCGGACGCCAGGGTCTCCGTTCCCATTTCTACACCCCCGCAGGCCGCGGGCTGCTCCGGCGCCATGGGCATCTGTTCGCAGACCGCTTGCCACGTATCCCGCTCGACTTCGAGCACCGAGATGACATCGCGGATCTTCTGCCGATCGTGTCGCAGCTGTCCTTCGGTGATCGTCCGGAAGAGATACATGTAGATGCCGGCCACTTTGCGTGTCAGCTCGGTATGATCGACGCGAATGCCGGCCAGCAGCTCCGACACGATGCTGCGGCATCGGTTCAGCGATTCCATCGCGAGTTCATTCTCGTGGCGGTCCCACCGTTCGACCGCGCGCCGCGCGAAGCGTATCGCTCCTTCGATTAACATCAGCCGCAATTTCTGCGGCGTGGCCGACATGATCTGCGCTTCAAGATACTGCTGAACGGAATTTTCCATATTGGTCCTCCCGAACTTCATCGGATGGTGCCCAGCAGCTCCTGAAAAATTCGCTCGTGCTCCCGCACCGCTGCCTGATCGTAAAAAGCTCCCTCGCGCGCTTCCCGCAGACGGAGTTCGATGGTCTCCCGGTGATCTCGGTTCGTCGCCAGTTCCACCGCCAGATTCACGTAGTCCTCGGCGTTACGAGCGATGGTATCGGTTATGCCGATTTTCCGGAGGCAGCCCGACGTATACCGTCCACGATGGAATTCGGTCGGCAGCGTAACTACGGGCTTCGCCAAGGCGATGGCATCATACGTGGTGGTCACGCCCCCGAAATGCGTCGCATCGAGCAGGACGTCGCACTGGCACAGCAGTATCAGATACGCAGAGGAAGTCTGAGGAGGGACGAAGATGATCCGCGGCAATACGTCCGGCATGGTGGAAGCCCATCGGCGGCGAAGGGTTTCCGTCACAAAACCGAAATGATCTCGACCGATCAGTACGTGCCCTCGCTCATCCCGGCGCAAAATCGCGGCCAGCGTCGCGTCGAAGTCCGGGTGAAATTTGCCCAGGTTCTGGATGCAGCCGTAGATCGAGCCGTCGGCGGGCAACCCCAGTTCGGTACGGGTCGGTACCCGGGCAGGCATCTGCACGGGGGTCTGGTACGTCATGAGCGTCGACCCGCGGCATAGTTTCTCGGTGTAGTGGCTGTCCGCCGTCTCGCTCTCGACCCACGTACTCGACACATAGGCGTCGATCGTGGGGATCCCGGAAGTGACCTGAATGCCCCAGCAGGTCACCTGTACGGGAGCAAGCCGCAGGAACGGCAGGAAGTAGTTGGTCGGATCGGTTCCGATTTCCCAGTAGTAAAGCAGATCGCAGGCGGCCGCGCGCACGCAGGCGGCGATCCGGTCGAACGACTCGGAAAAGCCAATCAACTTGACATCCGGGCGGCGCAATCCCTGGCGGATCCGCGACAGGCCGGTTTCCGCGCACAGGACGGCCACATCAAACACGCGACCGTCAAGGTGGTCGACAATACCGGCCAGCAATTTCAGAAAGGCCGTTTCATGGCCAGCCGTCACCACAAAGCCGATCCTTGGCCGAACGCCACCGCTGCCGCGCGGCGCGTCCTGGTTGTGCGAGCCGAAGAAATTCGCATAGACCTGCGCGAAGGCCCGTTTCAGCTCGACCAGGTTACCGTCGAGAAACTGCAGGTTGTACGGGCACTCGGGGGCGGCCATGGGAAGCACTTCGAGGTCGATGGCCGGCGCCGCGCCTGCCAGCGACGTCCCGACTTCCAGGAACTCGACGCGAAATCGATCGAGTTCCTCGCGGCTGGAGAACACCAGCGGACAATTGCCGGCGACACGCAACCGCGCAAGAGGATCGGAAGAACGTCGCCGCGCAATCTCGCGGTACATCGCGCCAGCTTCCTCGCAGTTCCCGATTCCGCGGAGCAGGTGGCCCAGGTTTAACCACGCGTCCTGGCAACCATCATCGAGTCCGATCGCATGCTGGTAGGCTTCGATCGCGCGCGAGTTCTTACCCAGGCGGCGCCAGGCGCCGGCCATGGCGACGAAGGCCTGAGGATTTGCAGGATTGAGTTCGGTGGCGCGCGCATAAGCCTGAATTGCCCGTTCGTACTGACCGAGTTCGAGCCATGCGTTGCCCAGGTTGATCGCCGCGGCCTCCAGATTCGGATCGCATTGCAGCGCCGTCTGGTAACAGCTGACCGCCTCCGACGTTTTCCCTCGCAGCTTCAAGAGGTTGCCCAGGCTCGTCCAGGCCGCGGCATGCTGCGGTTGGTGCCGCACGGCCTCACGATAGGCTGATTCCGCCTCCTCCCAACGAGCCTGCTCCTTCCAGGCCGTACCCAGATTGGTCCAGGCGTCGGCATCCTGCGGTGTATGGCGCAGGACGGCCTGAAAGCAGGCGGCCGCATCCTCCCATCGGTACATCTCCAACAGCGCATTGCCGTGATTGAATCGCGCCGCCGTCCAGTCCGGGGCCATGGTCAGCACCGCCTCGTACTGACGGAGCCCTTCCTCGCGCTGGCCGAGAGTCACCAGGAGATTGGCCAGTTCGAATCGCACGAGCGGAACGTCCGGCCGGCTGGCGAGCGCCTCGCGGAGGCACGTCACCGCCAGATCCACCCGCCCCACGTCACGCCACAGTAGCCCCAGGTTGTAGCTGGCCTCGGCCAGTCGCGGTTCCAGGCTCAGAGCCGATTGATAACAAGCGGCGGCGTTGTCAAAGTCCCCTTGCTGCTTGTACAGCACGCCTTGCTTCAGGAACTCGCCTGCCGTCTTCATCATGTCTTGGCATCCTTGCTGTCGGGCCCACCCTACTTGGGTTCAGGGGAACGCGTCGCGGCACAAGCCTGGGTCCGCATGCTGCGTCGCCATCCTCCTCAGGCGGCGGCCTCGCGCGATCGCTTACGTCCCAGAAGATCGTGCAGGATTGTTTCGTGCGACCGTACTGTCTCCAGGTTGGCAAACAGTCTCTGCCCCGCTTGAAATACCGCGGCTTCCGCCCGCTGGCGCCCGGCGCGGTCGGTGGCCTACTGCACGGCCCGCTGGACATATTCCTCAGGCGACGCCGCCACACTGCCTTCCCATTGCATCGTTCGATAGCAGCCCAGTGTGTAGCGACCGCGA
>JBFWYF010000842.1:0-3730 GCA_050186685.1 Pirellulaceae bacterium | reverse complement strand
CGAGACTTCACACTGGCTGGCCGCCGGGCGGAATCTCGCGGCGTAAGTGCCTTCGTGTCGGCGGCCTGCCAGTGGCACCCATTCGTCGATGCTGGCGCGAAACTTGTCAACCGGAAACAGCACTAGCCCGAAAGGGAGGCACAAACGGGGCCTCGCCGTCCGCGTCGCGAACTGGCAGCGGCACGGCCGCACTTAGACGTAGACCGCGGTTTGTTCCAGCAGAAGGACGAACCTATACTGAGGGCACAGGGAGTTGGACGAACGAAAGGATGGAGCCCGGGTAGCGCGAAGGAGCGCGCCCGCTGTGGTGGTGCCGGGTTCCCTAACCAGCTAGCCAGAACGAGACGGTCATGACCATACGAAACGTGCTGATCCATCTGAGTGTGATGCTGCTGGGCGCCGCACCGGCCTGGGCAGTGGACTATTCCGTCAAGCCGCTGGAAGAAGGTCCGCCGCGCGACGAACTGTCCGCGGAGGTCGCGGGGCTGATCCAGGACCAAGGCGTTCGCGTCGTGCGGGGCGCTGCGACGACCTACTGTGATATCTGGTTCTGCAAGACGTTACCCACGGTTGAGGGTTTCAAGGCGACCAGCGAGCTGTTGTACCCCTTTACACCGGGTCAATTGGTGGGCGTGGCCCGGTTCGCCCGCAAGGGAGCCGACTTTCGGGACCAGGATATCGATCCGGGCGTTTACACGTTGCGGTATGCCCAGCAGCCGGTGGACGGCGCCCACGTGGGCACCTCGCCGACTCGCGACTTCCTGTTGTTGAGCAAGGCGGACGCCGACAAGATGCCCGCGGTGCTCGACTACAAGAGCCTGACGCAGAACAGCGCCGAGGCGGCGGGTTCGAGCCATCCGGCGATGATCTGTCTGCAGGCCGTGGCGCCGGACGTATCCGAGTTCCCGTCGATCCGCCACGAAGAGCAGCACGACTGGTGGATTGCCGCTGTGCGTACACCGGCCCAGGCGGGCGGCAAGCCGCTCGCGATGGGCATCGTGGTCGTGGGGCTGGCGCCGGAACAGTAATTCGTGGAACTTCGCTCTTCGTGGAATCACACGGCTGCGGGAGCGCGCACAGGATCACATCGATGACGAACACCCAGGGAGCGCACGGCATGGTACTCGGCACACGATGGCGCCGGCCGGCGATCATTCGCCTGGCCGTGGCGCTGGTCGCCGCCGGTGCGCTGTGGAGTGTGCCGGACGGGTTGCTTGGAGTACGGGGTGCCGAGTTGTTTGAAACGGTGGTGTTGCGGGGACGCGTCGAGTTTCAATCCGACGTGTTCGCGAGGCAGCTTGGAATCCGGGAAGTGCCGGAGGCGGCCCAGCGCGTGCTGGCGCTGCTGACGAAAGAGGGCGAAATCGTACCGCTCGTCGAAGACACCCGTGGGCGTTCCTTTCGGCGCGACGAGCGGCTGCGAGGGCGCGAGGTGGAGGTGACGGTGCGCCGGCATCAGCAGACTCCCTTTGTGCAGGTCGTTCGGATCTGCGAGGTAGCTGAGGACGGGCTGTACGAGCTGGACTACTGGTGCGACATCTGTTCGATCGCCATGTACGAGCTGAAGGATTGCGACTGTTGCCAGGGTCCAATCGAGCTGCGCCGCCGCCGCGTCGATGCGGACCGGCCGTGAGGACGTTGCATTACGGCGGGACTTTAATTCAGCCCGTCGTGTCGGTCGCACTGCGTGAGCGGCAAACACCGTGATTTCGATTTGGTGGTTCATCGCCCTGTTGGTGCCTATTCTGCTGCATCAATGGCTGCGCAATCATCTCCGGCGGCAGCGGAAGGCGCTGCGCCAGCGGCCGAGCCAATGGCAGCGGTTTGTCGCGCAGACTCGGCGCATGCAGCGCGCCGGCCAGGACGAGAGCCTATCGGTCGACGACGTATGATCTGGCCCCGCGTGTCGATGGAATAGGGACTACGAGGCTTTGGTGGAGATTCCCGGATGTCTCGAATCACGACGCCCCCGGTGACGGTGATCCGACTGAACGACGTGAGCGTTGCGACTCAGCCGCTGGCCGAGCAGGCGTATCGAGACGGGATTGCGGACAGGTTGCGATCGCTGGGATCACGTCACGGTTCGCGTCACCGATCGCCGTCGCCCGGGCAATTGGAGGCGTGGGCTCCCAGTAGCTCCAAGTTGGTTCGAAACGTGGATTGCCATCCGTTGGTTGCGGCCTTGCGGCTGGCGTATGCCGAGCATCGGCCTCTGCGTTTGTCGCCAGATACGATCTGGCTGGCGATCGCCCAGGGAGCGGCGGAGCATATCCGCGTCCATGCGGAGAAATTACGGTCGCAGTTCGTACGCCATCCAGGTCAAGCGGAGCTGGCAATTACGGTCGATTCTGAACGATTCCACAAGGGCTCGCCGGAGAATCCCTGGCCGGAGGCCTTGGAGATGTTTTCACAACGCATACGCGAACACATCGGCGAGAAACACGACTGGTTCGTACCGGACTTCTCAACGACCCGTCCGGCGGAGAAAGCCGCCTCGGAGATCGTCTTGATGGACGCGCTGGAACCGTATTTTCGGTTTAAGATGACACGCGTGATCTGCGGTATTCCGACGATCGAGCTCGAAGGAACGCCCGACGATTGGCGATCCCTGGCGGACCGGACGCGTCGGTTCCGTGAACTGGATTTGGCGTGGTGGCTTGATCCCCTGCATGGCATCCTCGAGCAGTTTTATGCGGCAGCGGCGGGGAAGGTCGATGGCGGATTCTGGCGGTCGATCTACAGAACCTACCAGCCCGAAGAGCCCTGTTCACCCCGCTCGGCGCTGGGGTGGTTTACGCTGTTGTTTCCGTACCTGTCGGCAGGCGCGCGTGGCGGCGACCGCCAGCGCAACCCTTGGCTGACGGGCGAGCGGACGATGGGCGAGATGTGGGACCCGGAGCGGACGGTGGGCCAGCTGGGAGGTCGTCGCGAATCGTTTGTCTTCGAATCGGCTTTGCCGACCGGGCTGTCGCGAGTGCCATTTCAATGGCATGACCAGTCGCCGGCGGGTGAAACGGTACGCCGGTTTTCCCTGGAGTTCCTCGCCGGCTATGTCGGCATCCGCCAGGATCTGGCAACCCTCTGCTTGCGACCGGAGATCGGCTGGGCCGTGCGGGAGGTTTCTTCCGGTGCCGGCACCCCATGACAGATTGCAGACCGAGGCTACTCGTCCCGCATCCCCTTCGCAAGTTTCGCGCTGGGACAGATCGTTTAACCCGTAGAGCGCAGGAGACTCCTGAAGGAGTAGCGGCCTGGGGGAGACGCTAGCCCCCTCTCCCCCGTGCGTCTGCCCCGAGTGATCTTGCTCTGGGAGTGTCTTTCGGGGGCAGGTGGACGGGGGAGAGGTTCCTGAGCGGAGCGAGCGAACCGGACCAGGTGGATCTTGGGGCTGCTGCTATATCAGGGCTCTCCTCCGGGTGCGGGTTAAACGGGGTTAGACGAGGTGCGGCGAAAGTCACGAGGCCCGTGCCAACTTCACCGACGTATCACTATGCGGAAGGAGCCGATGTTTTTTTCGCCGTCGAGAGCGAGGACAGACCGCGGGCTTCCTTCTTGGCGCCCATCAGCGCCCTTCGCGTTCCCAGCTTCCCGTCGGAACTCGGACTCGGTCCGCCGTCGCTGCCGTGCCGCTCGCCTCTGGTATCGCGCGCGGCAACCTTTATAATCGCGCCTGCTTAAAGCCGGCGGTGGCTGGTGCTTTGTCACGGTGACCCGACGGACGGACCTGATC
>JBFWYF010000841.1:0-3740 GCA_050186685.1 Pirellulaceae bacterium | reverse complement strand
GGAAGCGAGCAGAGGAGGAGATCCGGCGGATCAACAAGGAGCTGCAGAAGCGGAATGACGAGATGCAGCAGTTCGTGTACACGATCTCCCATGACTTGAAATCGCCGCTCGTCACGTGCAAGGGCTTCATGGGATTGATGAAGGAAGACGCCCTCGCCGGCCGCTGGGACGTCGTGCTCGACTCCGTGGGGCGCATCGAACGGGCCATTCAGCGCATGGGCGACCTGATCGAAGACCTGCTGCAACTGAGCCGTATCGGTGTCATCCGGAATGAGCCGGAGGACGTGGACGTCGGACAGATGGTACGCGCCATCGCGGACGAGCTGGCCGATCGCCTGCATCATGCCGGCGCCACGCTGCGAGTTCATGAGCCACTGCCCCACGTCATAGCCGATCGGGTGCGCCTGGCGGAAGTCTTCGAGAATCTCCTGTCGAACGCCATCAAATACGGTTGTCGTGGCGAGAATGGGAGAATTGAAATTGGTGGCCTCACGGCGGCTCACGAGATACGATTCTACGTGCGGGATCACGGTCCGGGGATTGCGAAGGAATTCCATCGCAAGATATTTGGACTTTTCCAACGACTGGAGTCGAATCAGGAGGGAACAGGCGTAGGACTGGCTGCGGTAGCTCGGATCATGGAGACGCATGGCGGCCGCAGTTGGGTGGAGTCCGCGCCAGGCCAGGGGGCCACGTTCTGGATCGCCTTTCCGGCGATCTGTGCCGTCGTGGCACGTCCGTTCGATCTCCAGACGGCGCCGGACGCGGCGGAGACCTTGACGACACGGGGGTAAGGCCTCCTGCCGAGGGAGAACCCGAATGAGTTCCCAGCGCATTGTCTTCCTGCTGGTCGAAGACGATCATGACCACGCGGTGCTGGTGCTGCGCTATATCGAGCGCACCCGGATCGGTAACATCGTCCATCGCGTGAAGGATGGGGAAGAGGCGCTGGCGTTCCTGCGCAAAGAGGGGAGTTTCCTGCAGGCACCTCGGCCGGACGTCATCCTGTTGGATCTCAAGCTGCCGAAGTACGACGGCCACGAGGTGCTGGCCCAGATCAAGGCCGACCCGGATCTGCGGCGGATTCCGGTCATCGTCCTGACCACGTCAGCCGCGGAGCTGGATCGCTTGCGGGCATACGACCTGGATGCCAACAGCTACCTCGTCAAGCCGCTCAATCGCGAGGAGTTTTCTCGCATGATTGAGGAACTGGGACGCTATTGGGGCGGTTGGAACCAGCCTTCCGAAGAGAAACAAGTGGGCAAGGAACCCGGAGAGGAGTCGCGGGTGGCCGGAAGGCATCCCAATGAATCACGGAAAACCGGGATGGGTGGGACGGCGCATATCGGATAAGCTTGGAGATGGATTAGGAGACATGCGGCGGGCAGATTCCACAGCCTCACTTCCGAGGGCTGGCAGTGCCCGTCGCAGTCCGCCTGCATCGGCCTGCATCACGATAGTCACGGTTGCGTGCATATCTTCCCCGATTCGGTCCTTGCGACCATCCCGCGAACTGGGGTGCGTCAGCGGTACCGAGCGCCACGCGACTACGATTGTCAGCGGGAACAAAGCGAATCTCTTGAGGTGGCTGCTGGTCCGGCCGTTCGCGCTGTGACTCCATCCTTGAGTGACCTGCTTGTTTCCCCGAGGTAAGAAGCGAGGGGTGCGCGCCACGCTTGCCATCGCCATGCCGTGGGGTAGCTGCGCTCATCCGGTTCGGGTGTAGGATGGTTTTATGCAGGTTGATGAAATCTCGTTGCTGCTGATCGAGGACGAGGCGGATCACCGGGTGCTCGTGAGCCGCCATCTGGAACGCTGTCATGGTGCTCTGTTTCGCGTGGCGATGGCCGAGTCGCTGCGCGACGGTCTGGAGAGGCTCAAACAGGTCTCCGTCCAGGCCATCCTGTTGGACCTGCGCTTGCCGGACAGTCTGGGGCGCGACACCCTGGAACACGTACGGAAAGCGGCCCCTCAGTCCGCCATTGTCATTCTCAGTTCGCTGGACGACGAGGAATTGGCCTTGGCCGCGGTCCAACATGGCGCCCAGGACTATCTCGTCAAGTCGGATCTGACCAGCGAATTGCTGTCACGCGCGATCCGCTATGCGATTGAACGCAAACGGCACGAGAGCTTGCTCGAGCAGCAAGTCGCGGCCCGCACGGCAGAGCTACGAGCGACGAACCTGCGATTGGCGCAGGAGATCGAGGAGCACAAACGAGCGCGCCAGCAACTGGCGGAGCAGCAGCAGAGGTTGCTACAGTCGGAACGGCTGGCGGCCATCGGTGAAATGGTGGCGGGCTTGGCGCATGAGAGCCGCAACGCTCTGCAACGGAGCCAGGCGTGTCTGGCTATGCTCGCTCATTGTGTGGAAGACCGTCCGCGCGCCGCGGAATTGGTCGAACGCTTGCAGCTCGCCCAGGACGACCTGCACTACTTGTATGAACGGGTGCGCGAATACGCCTCGCCGATGAAGCTGGAAAAGCAATCGGTGTCGCTGGGCAAACTGATTTACCAGGTGTGGGGGCATGTCGAGCCGCTGCGGAAGGGACGCGCCGCAACGCTCGACCTCGAGAACCAAGAGTCGCTGCCATCGTGCCTGGCCGATCGCATGGCCCTGGAACAGGTGTTCCGCAACGTGTTCGAGAATTCACTTGCCGCCTGCGGCGACCCGGTCCATATTTCGGTAGGGTGGCGCGTGGCGAACATTCATGGCCGACCGGCCGTCCAGATCGCGATCCAGGACAACGGTCCGGGATTCAACGAGGAGCAGCTGCGACGGTTGTTTGAGCCGTTCTATACGACGAAAACCAAAGGAACGGGGTTGGGGCTTTCGATTTCCAAACGCCTGGTGGAAGGACATGGGGGGCAGATTGCCGCAGCCAACTGTGCCAGCGGGGCTGAAATTCGCATCATCCTGCCACAAGAGGGGAAGTAAGGGCATGAGCCAATCATTACGCGTCGCGATTGCCGACGATGAACGGGATATGCGCGAGTTCCTGGACGAGACGTTAGGCCGATTGGGGCATCGCGTCGTATCGGTGGCGGAAACGGGCCAGCAGTTGATCGAAGCCTGCCGTGCCGAACATCCGGATCTGGTGATTACCGACATTCGCATGCCAGAACTGGATGGATTGGATGCCGCGCAAGCGATCTACGAGATCCAGCCTGTGCCCATCATCGTGATCACCGCCCACTACGATGCGGAATTCATCCAGCGTGCACAAGAACGCCACGTCCTGGCCTTCCTGGTCAAACCCATCGACGAGGAGGATCTGGCACCCGCGATCGCCATTGCGCAGGGACGGTTCGATGAATTCCAGGCTCTCCGGCAGGAGAACCAGACGTTGTCGCAGGCCCTGCAGGACCGCAAGATCATCGAACGGGCCAAAGGCCTGCTCATGAAGCAAGGTCAGATGGACGAGGCGGCCGCATTCAAGCGATTGCAGAAGCTGGCCCGCGACCAACGGACGAAAATGGCGGAAGTCGCGCAAATGATTGTCACGGCGCTGGAGGCCATTTCGCCACGGGACAAAGAAAAGACTCTGGATTGAGAGTGGTCCGCCGAGAGTGGTCCGCCGGGCCCCGGCGGGTCTGGTATCCGCTCGGGCCGAGCGGGCCACGCTCGGCGGGCGCGTCGCGACCTGCCCGTGCCAGGCTCAGTCGCCCCTCTGGATGCTGACCAGACTGCCCGGTTTCTGGCTGGTACCCACTTTGGCCGGACCGAACACGGTGCTGTACAA
>JBFWYF010000840.1:0-3745 GCA_050186685.1 Pirellulaceae bacterium | reverse complement strand
CGCAATTGTCCTGATTACACCTCTGAATGAACCGCTTCTGCGAAAGCCGTATGCGGGAAATCCGCACGTACGGTTTGATGAGGAGGAGGGCTCGGCCCACAACCGACCCTCCTTACTCTACCGGGAAATGTCCCTGCCAAACCTCATAAGTGATACCTGGCACCTGCCAGCTCAGCGGGCACCGAGAAATGTACCGGTGCCCGCGACAGGCTCGCTCGGTCCTCCGATTGCAGTCGAGGCGCCCGCCGCAAGTCGAGCTTCGTCAACTCCGGCGGGCAGAAAAACCGCAGTGGATCCAGGCCCGAGATGCCGCGACTGACATGCATCAACGTGGGGGGCTCCCAGAACATCCCGCAGGCATACTTCACGCCGAAACGGCTCGGGCAGACCATGGGGCCAATGCCCGGGATGCGAATATGCCCCCCGTGCGTGTGACCGGCCAGCAGTAAATGGAAATCGCGTCGCCGCGCCCAGGTGATCTGGTCCGGAGAATGGGAGAGCAAGATTCGGAACTGCCGGTCCTGAGGCGCAAGGACCATCGGCGCTGGTCCAAACCAAGGCAGCTCATTCCCCGCCAGCAGCACGTCCACCCCATGTACCCGCAAGCGGTGTGTCGCCTGACCCAGATCCACCAGGTTGAGCTCGACCAGCGCCCGGCGCAGCCGCGCGATGTCGTCTAACCGCTTGTCGTGATTGCCTAACACGAAATAGGCGCCGTGTCGATGGCTCAATCGGCCCAAGGTGGCCGGCAACCAGGGGTAACACGATTCGTGCTCGAGAATATCTCCGGTAATCGCCACGAGGTCGGCGTCCAGGTCATTCGCGCGATCAATCACGTAGTCGAAGAAAGGACGCGTGATCTTGCCGGTGAAATGCAAGTCTGATAGATGCAAGATGGATAAACCGTCCAACTCTGCGGGTAAATCAGGAAATGCTACCGACTTCTCGTGGACGAACAGGTCGAACATCTGGTTGCCGGGCAGGCAATTGAACAGCTTCGTGCTCCAGCCCCGCATCGGACTCTCCGGCAACTCCGCCGCCACATCGATCCGATCCGTATGATTGACGAGCACACAGTCGGTTCTGACCTGCCAACCGCGCCGCCACGCCCAACTCGCAATCACCCTTAGGCCGACCAGGCAGCAAATGCCGACATAGGCCACCCAGAGAACCCGATAAGGCCCCTCAGTCAGCGCGGTGGCGAACCAGTCGTGATCGGTCAGCGTCCGATAGATCGCCCAGCCCAGACCGCCGGCGGCAACAACCACTGTGAAGATTTCGGTCGGCCGGATCGCGCGGCGCGGAACGGGCCAGGCATGTAACCGGTTGAACAGGGCCACCCACAGAGCCAGGTGACCGAAAAGCGTCACGGTCAGGACCACATGCAGCATCGCCCCACCACCCTCTTGCAGCCGACTGCCCCCTGGAAGCCGCCGGTCGCAACGACACCCTCCGCGAGGTTTACGCCTGCGGAATTGTCACGCTTGAGGTACCTTTGCGTGGATGTCGACCATCGTCTCCACGGTATCCAGCAGCTGATCCAGACGGAACGGCTTGTACAGAATCGCCTTGGGATGCAGCCCGCCCTGGCGAGCCTTGACGATGGAGTGCCCCGGATCGTAGCCGAATCCGGTCATGAGCACGAGTGGAACGGGATCCAGTCGCTCCTTCAACTGCAACATCAGGTCGTAGCCCGTACAGTCGGGTAAACGAATGTCCGCGATAATCACGTCGTATTCGTTATCGGGCCCCGTGTTGCGCACCATGTACACCGCTTCGCCGCCGGCATGGGCCGTCTCGACGAAACACCCGTACCGCTCCAGCAAGGCGTGGGCGTCGTTGCGTACGCTCTCATCCGCATCCACCACCAGTATGCGGGTATTGCGAAGCTTCGGGCGCTTGACAATCGGAGCCGAAGATGGGACCGCTTCGGCGGGAGCCATCTTCTGACCAACCTTCTGGATGACCTGCTTGATATCGCGCGCATTTCGCAGAATATGCTGCAGCCGCTGAGCAACCTCAGGCTCGTGCCCGATGTACCGCTCCATGATGTTGACGGCGTCGTTCAGGATTTCATCTACGGGCAGCGCGACCGCCCCGTGAATCGCCTCGACGCTCTCCTGCGCCGTGCTCGCCTTCTGAGCCACCATCAGCTCCAGCGTGTTCAGCGCCGCCGCGACGTTGCGCGAAAAGATTTCGAGGAACTGCAGGTCGCTCTCGCTGAAAGCTCGCGGCTCGGGACTCTCCACGTTAAACGTGCCGATCACCTGATCGTGAAAAATCAGGGGCACCGTCAGCGAGCTTTTTGCCCCCTTGAATCCCTGGATGTACAGCGGATCCTCGGTGGTGTCCTCGCACAGATAGCTCTTACCCGTTGCCGCGACAAAGCCTGTGACGCCGTTGTTCTGAGGTCGTGCATAGAGCGGCCGGCTGGCGGCCTCGTCATCAATCCCGACCGCCAACAGCGGCAGCAACTCGCCTGTCTTCTGATCCAGCAGCCGGATCTCGACGACGTTGAAATTCAACAAGTGCTGCGTGTGATGCAGGATGTTCGCTTTGAGCAACTCGATACGATCCTCCACATGCATGTGGAAGATCTCTTCCGGCGTCATGTCGGCCAACTCGATGCCCGCCTTGTGAATCGCCGCCAGCTTCTGCTGCTGGAGCATCTCGGCCGTCACATCCCGGACCGTCACCACCAAACACTGGGGCACGCCGTTCGTTTCCTGCATCGGCGCCGCATGTGTCTGAAAATAACGATTGTCGCTGACCCGCAGCGTCGAGATGCTGGGCTGATTCGTCGCCAACGCCGTGTGGAACGGACAGAAATCCGGTCCCAGAATCTCCGGATTCCCGAGTACCGAGTAGAAAACGTCGCCCGTGACCGTCTCGCGGCCGACCCACCGCAGGAACTGGGCATTCGCCCACAAAATCACGTTCTCGGGATCAATGACCACCACGCCGTCCGGCATGCCGTCCACGACCCGCTCGTTCTCGAGGAGCTTACCAATCCGCAGGGCATCCCGGAGATGTCCTGAGGCGACGTAGACCCCTTCCACCGGCTGCTTGACCAACGTCGCCATCGCTCGCAGCGGACCGCTTACCTCAACGATCTCGCACGTGTGGCGCAGCTGCTCGTGCAGCGCTTGGGATGAGCCACTTTCGTCGCTCACAAACAGGACTCTGGGCTTATCGCTCAAGCCGCCTCCTCCTGACCTAGCCAACCACCCCCGCGTCGGAATTATAGAACCGCCCGGGACGGCGAATCAATGTGGCAAAGCTGGTACTTTCAGCATCGGTCACGCCATGCGTGCAAATTCGCCGAAGTGCCGGTGTGCCGCAGACCAGCTACAGCCGTTACGACGTGAAACGGGGTGGAGCAGGCAGAATTCCGGTGATGGGTAAACTGCAGGATCTAGATTAGACGCAGAAACCACCCCTTCGCACAAGCCGAATAACTCGAGACAGACGCTCCGCCGCCTTCGGCGACTGAGCCCTCCTTCTCATTTCGGACAGTCGTGTGGTTTGTCGTGAATGCCAGAGTTATGGCGCCACGAACGGACTTTTCGGCTGCGACGCGGCAGCAAACTTATCCCCAACCCTCCCGCTTTCCTGCCGATACTAGGCTCTGTCTGGAACATTCCCCGCGCCCCGTACTTGGGAGAGAGGGCGGGGTTTCCAACGGATCCGGGCACTTCAGACTGGTTGCACGGTGACGTAGACCGCTGGTGGACGAGGAGACGGA
>JBFWYF010000839.1:0-3747 GCA_050186685.1 Pirellulaceae bacterium | reverse complement strand
AAACCACTTGGCAGCATCTCGGGCTCGACACGCGCTGGATCGCTCTCGCGGGTGTCCCCGTTGACGGCAACCTTCCGAGGGGACCCCTGCGCCGTCGAGCCAGGAAACGAAAACTCGTAGACACCAATCTCCTGCGTGGGGACAAAGGTCACACGCGGATCCGCAGGGATCGGAAGGTCAGGGAGCGACCGTGACGTACCATCGGGACGCGTGACGCGGACTGATGTGGCATCCGGGGGCGCCGGGATTACCACCGGCTGATGGATCCGGTAATCCGATCGCTCTGCGCGACCGTCCACCGCCCACCGCACAAGTCCATGCACGAGCGGTGGAAAGCTCGGCCAGGACGGAAGTGCGGACCAGGGAATCGCTCCTTCGGCCGTTTCCTCTCGAGAACTGGGTGACAGGGCCGTGGCCACCAGCATGCTGCGTCCCCGCGCAACGCGCTGGCCAATCACGGCGGCATCGCCGGTATCAAAGCGCAACGCGACCTGAACTTCCGGACCTGCACGCGGCTGCAATCGTATGTAACGCCACGTTGGCGCGGTCAGAAGTCCCGCACGCTCGAACCCGCGGAAGGGACGAGTCAGCGGATGCTCATAGTTCAGTGGGTCGAGGTACGTCTCCTCGGCACGCACTCGTTCGCCCAGCGTGGCCGGCAGGAGACGGCGTTCCCCCGCTCCTTCGCCTAACTCCCGGTTATAGTTGTCTGACTGCACGCGATCACCCAGCACGGTGATCAGCCCGCCGCC
This sequence comes from Pirellulaceae bacterium, assembly GCA_050186685.1. Classification (GTDB taxonomy): domain Bacteria; phylum Planctomycetota; class Planctomycetia; order Pirellulales; family Pirellulaceae; genus CAZFLF01. Next base: position 2,995 of record JBFWYF010000839.1, on the reverse strand, counting down.
CGCCGCGATATAATCGTACAGCACGTCGGCTTCCTCGCTGCTAAAGGTGGCGATGTTGTTCAGCACGACACAGTCGTAGGAAGCCAACGGTCGCTCGAGCAATACGCTTTCCGATACCACTTCGACCTGCAAGGAGGACTCCGCGTCGCGGAACGGCGCGAGGGCCAGCGCCACGTACTCGGCCGCATCCGGCTCCCCCTGAACACACAGTACACGTAGCGCCGCATGGACCGGCACGACCATCCAACGCTGGTTGTCGTAGGCCAGCGCATCGCCGGGAAGACGTGCTTCGACCACCGACTCGCCCGGGGCGGCGAAGGTGATGCGCGCCACGGCGGTGGTCGAACCCTGGGACGGCACGCGGATTTCCTGGAACCCCACCACGCGCCCGTCCACCAGAAATTCGACTCGCCGCGGCTCGTTGTCCGGTGCCGCGAATCCCCGGACCTCCGCGATGATTTCGACGGGGTCGCCAAGCGTAACCAGGGATCGATCGCGCTCGAGGCCAGCAAGTGCCCAGTTCGGAGCGGACTCACGGCCAACGTCGAACATCTCTAGTTGCGCACGCGCTGCGAGGCGATCAATCCCCTGGCGAACATCCGGTGTGAGGGCGGCATTCCATGTTGCTTGTCCCAAGTCGGTAAACCAGCCGATGCGTGTTCGATCCAGCCCAGCGTGCTGCTGCCGGGTGTGCTCGACGAGTTGATCCACGACAAGCCATGTCGCGGCCAGGTCCGCCCCACCTCGGGACGGCGACGCCCGATCGATCTCGCGCCGGACAACTTCCGGATCCGACACGGGATCCCCGACGGGAACCTGGGGTACGTCTTGAAGCAACACCAGCGAATAGCCATCACCCGGTTCGCTGTCGGCCAGCCAGCGGCGAGCAGCCTGCCGAGCAGCTTCCAGTCGCGTGTCGTCGCGCAGGCGAAACTCCATGGAGCCGGACGTATCGAGCACGACGATCCAATGGGTGTGCCGCGCGGATGGTTCGGCAGAGGCCCCCGAATCGCCCGTGACGCGCGGATCGGCCAACGCGAGCGCAAACAAGGCGACGGCCCCCACGCGGAGAGCCAGCAGCAGGTACTGCTCCAGCCGAATGCGGCGAGCACTCTTGCGTAGCGCGGCCAGCAGGAACTCCATGGCCGCCCAAGGCGTCTCCTGAAATCGCCGCCGGCTCCACCAGTGGATCGCCAGCGGAATGGCCACTGCCAGCCCCCAGGCGAGCATCCAGGCACTTCCCCAGATCCATGCGGCGAGAATGGGCCCGATCATCCTCCCCCCCACCGCGAGCGCGAGAGGAGCAGCGCCGCCAGCGCTTCGTCCAGCGGCTGGTCCGTGCGGACGAGCCGGTAGTCGATCGAACGCTCGAGGCAGCAGGCGCGAACGGCCGCCAGGTGATTGCGCAATTCCCGCAGGTACATGCGCCGCAGCGGAACCGGGTCAACCACAATCCGGTCGTCCGACTCCAGACCGCAGAAACGAAGCGGCCGCGGAAACGGAAAGTCTAACTCGGCCGCATCCAACACGTGAAATACCACGACGTCATGACGCTGATGACGCAGGTGTTTCAGACCGGCCGCCAGTGATCCGACGTCGTCGAGCAGGTCGCTGACCACGACAACGACACCCCGCTTGCGAAATTTTTCGGCGAGCTCGTGCAGGATCTTGCCCGCTTGCGTGCGATGGGCCGGACGAACGGACTCGAGCACGCGGAGGACGTGCGGCCAATGGGCGGCACTGTTGCTCGGCGACAGGCTGTCCCGCAACTCGCTGTCGAAGGTGGCGAGCGCCACCGCATCCTGCTGATGAAGCACGAGCCAGGCGAGCGATGCGGCCAGACACTGCGCGTACTCCAGCTTGGAAAGTGGCGAGGACGGACCGCGGTACAGCATGCTCGCGCTGGTATCGACGGTCAGGTAGCAGATCAGGTTCGTCTCGTCTTCGAACTGTTTGACGTAAAACTTGTCCGTTCGCGCGAAGACCTTCCAGTCGACGTGCTTCAGGTCGTCGCCCGCGGCGTACTCCCGGTGCTCGGCGAATTCGATGGAGTGCCCGCGAAACGGGCTCCGGTGCAGTCCGGCAACGTAACCCTCGACAATCCGCCGCGCCCGCAGAGGCAGGCCCTGCAGCCTAGCGAGTGTCTGCGGGGCGAAGAATGGATGCGAGTTGGGCACGGTCACGATCGTTCTCGTGTTCCAGAACTGGTGGAATGGAATCGAGCAGCCGGCGGATGATCTCGTCGGGCGTAATCCCTTCCGCATCCGCATTGAAGTTTGTTTTGAGCCGGTGACGCAGCACCGGGGCCGCGACTTGCCGGATGTCGTCGTGATTGACGAATACCCGGCCCTGCAGCGCCGCTCGCGCCTTGGCACCAAGCACCAGATACTGGCTCGCCCTCGGTCCGGCACCCCAGCGGACATACTGCCGGATAAACTCCGGTGCCGCCGGGTCCGTCCCGCGCGTCATCCGCGCCAGCTTTAACGCATAGCGGGCAATGTGTTCAGCCACCGGAATGCGACGCACGATCTGCGAGAGGTTCAGAATCTCCTCGCCACTCAGCGTCGAATCGACCTGTTGCTCGTCGCCCGCCGTGGTCCTGCGAACAATTTCGAGCTCTTCATCCTCCGAGGGATAGTCGACGCGGACATGGAACATGAAGCGGTCCAACTGGGCCTCCGGCAAAGGATACGTGCCTTCCTGTTCGATGGGGTTCTGCGTCGCCAGCACAAAGAACGGCTCAGCCAGGCGGTGGCGCTGACCGCCCACCGTCACCTGGTGCTCTTGCATCGCCTCGAGCAGCGCGGCCTGGGTCTTGGGCGGAGTGCGATTGATTTCGTCGGCAAGCAAGACATTGGCGAAAATCGGTCCCGGAAGAAAGCGGAACGATCGACTCCCCGTGGCTCTATCCTCCTGGATCACTGCGGTTCCTGTAATTTCCGTCGGCATGTGATCCGGAGTGAAGTGTTTGCGGTTGTACTTCAGAGACAGCGAT
>JBFWYF010000838.1:0-3750 GCA_050186685.1 Pirellulaceae bacterium | reverse complement strand
GATCTGCTCACCACTTTCGTCCGCTTATTGGCGGGGTCGTCCAGGACTTTGCCATCCATATTGCCGAAGATGTTGTGGCCGACCCAGCTCATCACTTCTAAGTTGCGGTTAGCGAACATCGGCGCCAGCGCGCTCTTGAGAAGCGTCTCTCCGGTCTTGCCGTCATGGCCCATATGGCACGTGCCGCGCGCCAGGGCCAGCTCCTGCAGCGCCGGCGGAGCTGATCCCGCAGAGGGGGTGAAGTTGATGTAGGGATAGCCGAGTTCCAATGCGGCTATGGCGTAAAGAGAGCTCGCCGACAATGGGCATCGATTGGCATCGTCGAGCAACGGTGCCAGTTCGTGCCACCGTTCCGGGATGCGCGCCGGATCAACGGGGGGTTCGGTCGAGGCGACGTTGACGACGATTACTTGCTCTAACCCGTGCGCCTGGGCAAAGGACCGCAGGTCTTGTTGCACGCGGCCGATGGACTCCCGGGGCGATTCCAGACGTTCTCGCAATTCCGCCTCGGCGAACGAAGCAATTCGAGGCCCCACATTGAACAGCACGCCCGGTCGCACACAGGCATCCACCTGGTCCAGGTCCGGCCGGCACTGCTCGACGAGCTCGGGATCGACCGCGCGGCTGGTCCGCGCCAGCTGCATGGCTTCCGCGTAAAGCGTCGTGGATCGAATGTCGTGACCGCCTACGACCAGTTCGTCCCAATTCAGCAGGTCCAGGTTGGCGAACGCGGGCAGCTGACTGACCAGCCCCTGAGGGCCCGTGCGGCCGCGGCGGAGTGCCGCCAGTCCCAGAATGGTCGTCGTGGCTACACCGCCGAACGCGCCCAGCAACCAAACACCGGTCTTTTTCGTCATGTCGTACAGGGGGAGAAAGCGAGACACCGGAACCAACGTGTGCCGCCCGACCACTGCCGGGCAGGGACCCTTTTGTCCCGATCCGGGAAGGGCTACGATGATTGTCCTTCGCACTTCCGTTGAACGTCAAGCCGCCGTGCGCGTGACGCCCTGGCGGCCTTCGTTGCCTACCAAGCTGCCGGTGCCCTGATGTTTGAATCCCTCGATGTGGCTCCGCCGGATGCCATTCTCGGTCTGGCCGATGCTTTCCAACGCGATCCGAATCCTCAGAAAATTAACTTGAGTGTCGGCGTCTTCAAGGATGCTCAGGGAAAGACGCCCATCCTGCAGTCCGTCAAGGCGGCGGAATCCCGGCTGCTGGAGCGCGAAACACACAAGAGCTATCTGGCCATCGAGGGGATGGCCGATTACGGGCGATTTGTGGGCGAGTTGCTATTCGGTTCGCACCACGAAATCCTCACCACCGGTCGATCGGTCACGCTGCAGACACCGGGTGGGACCGGCGCTTTACGCGTGGCCGCCGATTTTCTGAAACGCAAGCTGCCGCATGCTCGCGTCTGGCACAGCCGGCCGACCTGGGCGAATCATCCCAGTGTCTTCACGGCCGCAGACCGGCTGGTGGAGACCTATCCGTACATCGATGCCAGCCAAACCGGACTCGACTTCGCCGCGATGCTCGATGGCCTGCGGAAGATCCCCTCCGGCGACGTCGTCCTGCTCCACGCCTGCTGCCACAATCCGACGGGCATCGATCCGACATTGGAGCAGTGGCGTGAGATCGCCCAGGTCATCGATGACCGCGGACTGCTGCCGCTGGTCGATTTTGCTTACCAGGGATTCGGTGACGGTCTGGAGGCGGACGCCGCGGGACTGCGCGAACTCTGCCGCCCGGGCCGGGAGCTGCTCGTCTGCAGTTCGTTCTCGAAGAACTTTGGACTGTACAGCGAGCGGGTCGGGGCTCTGACCATTGTCGCCGCCAATCGGCCATCTGCGGAAGCTGCGTTGAGCCACGCCAAGGTCTGCGTCCGAGTCAACTACAGCAATCCCCCTCAGCATGGCGCCGCGATCGTGGCAACGGTGCTGGGCGATGCTGATTTGCGCGCTCAGTGGCATAAAGAGCTCGACGACATGCGCCATCGCATCCATGCGATGCGGATGCTGTTTGTCCGGACGATGCAGGCCAAGACGTCGCAGCGCGACTTCAGCTTCCTGGCCCGCCAGCGCGGGATGTTCTCGTTTTCCGGACTCACGCCCGTTCAAGTGGATGAGCTGCGCACCAAGCACTCGATCTACGTCGTCATGCAGGGTGGACGCATCAACGTGGCGGGCATGACCGAAAGCAATATGGACCGGCTGTGCGACGCAGTCGCGGCCGTCTTATAAGCGGCCATTGTTCGTTCCAGGGGACGGAGCGCCGCCCCTTGTCCCGGTGAGCCGCTGCATACAATGGAACTATGGCGAATGGGGGGGTGCGAAAATCGGCAGCGGAACGGCTGACGACTCCTGTCCAGTACGTGAAAGGAGTAGGGCCGCAGCGCGCCGATTTGCTTGCGCGGCTGAATCTGCATACCGCCTGCGACGTCCTGTTCTATTTTCCGCGCGACTATCAGGACCTGAGTGCCCTGCAGCCCATCGAACGGCTGCGCGACGGCGAACCGGCCAGCGTGTGCGGCGTAGTCGACGATGTCGAACTGCGTAGTACCGGGCCTGGCCGGTCGATGGTCGGAGTCCTCTTGCGGCAGGGCAGCCAGTTTCTGCGGGCCTTGTGGTTCAATCAGCCGTACATTGCCGAGCGGTATCGGGCCGGCCAGCGGCTGCTGGTAGCCGGTAAACCGCACCTGCGCGGCTTTCGCTGGGAGATGGTGCATCCGACCGTCACGCAACTCGCGGATGAAGAGGAACCGCCGGGTGGCCAGATCCTGCCCGTCTATCCTCTGACCGAAGGCGTGAATCAGTGGCAACTGCGGCGGCTCGTGCGCACGGTGGTGGACCAGTTTGCCGGGGAGTTGGAGGATGTCCTGCCGCAGGAATTCCTGACGCAGCACCAGTTGGTGACGATCCAGGAGGCGCTGCGGGAAATCCACGCCCCGAATGATCGGACGTCGCTCGATCGGGGACGCCGGCGACTGATCTTCCAGGAGTTGCTCATCATGCAGCTCGCCTTGGGCTGGCGCCGCTGGAAGCTGGTCCATCAGCGGCGTGCCCCCGCTCTGCCGACCGACGCCCGCATCGACGCGCGCATCCGGCGGTTGTTCCCGTTCGAGCTGACCGGCTCCCAGCGACAGGCGATCGAAGAAGTGGCGGCCGACATGGGCCATGTCTATCCAATGAACCGCATGCTGCAAGGGGAAGTGGGGAGCGGCAAGACGGTGGTCGCCCAGTATGCCATGCTGCTTTGCGTCGCCCACGGTCACCAGGCGGTCTTGATGGCTCCCACGGAGGTCCTGGCGCGACAGCACTTGCGGACGCTGACGCGGGCGCTCGAACAGAGCCGCGTCCGCATCGCCCTGTATACGGGCAGCCTGTCGAGCGCGGCGCGGCGGGAGACGCTGGCCGCAATCGCGGCGGGGGACATCGACCTCGTGGTGGGGACGCAGGCCGTCTTAGGTGAGGATGTCCGGTTCGCCCGGCTCGGGTTGGTCATTATCGACGAACAACACAAGTTTGGCGTACGTCAACGGGCGGCGCTCCGCCAGTCTTCGCTGGATCCGCATTATCTGGTCATGACGGCCACTCCTATTCCGCGGACCGTTTCGATGACCCTGTTCGGAGACCTCGATCTGTCAACGCTGCGCGAGCTGCCGCCAGGGCGGCAGCCCGTGCACACGTACCTGGCCGACGAATCGCAGCGGTCTCGCTGGTGGGATTTCTTCCGCCGTAAGCTGCGCGAGGG
>JBFWYF010000837.1:0-3751 GCA_050186685.1 Pirellulaceae bacterium | reverse complement strand
GCCGACGTACTCCGCTCGCGCTGCCGCGCCTGCGCGGCTTGTTCCCGCAACTGGGACGTCAGGGTACTGACCATCAGTCCGATGACCAGCATGACCGCGAACGTGAGGACATACGGGGTATCACTGACGGCAAACGTCAGATAGGGAGGCACGAACAGGAAATCAAACGTGAGAACGGCTGCGATACTTGCCAGGACAGCGGGGCCGCGGCCTTGGCGGAAGGCCACCCACGCCACGCCCGCCAGGAAGATCATGATGAGGTTCGCTTCCGACGAACCCCAACGCGCGAACAGCGCCGCCCCGGCGGCGCACGTCAGGACCACCGCCAGCGCTGCCAGATAGAGCCGCCACGTGATACGGCTCGGCGGCACGCTACCTCGAGTCGTCGGCTGGATTCGTTCCGCGACGCCGTGGATCACGTAGACGTCAATATCGCCGCTATGCTCCAACAGGCTGTCGACGATGGTGCGGCGGAACCACCGGCTCCAGCCGGATTCGTGAGTCTTGCCGATAAACATCTTCGTGACGTTGCGCGACCGCGCATAATCGAGCAGCGTGGTGGCCACGTCGTTGCCAGTCAAAGTCACGGTTCGGGCACCCAATCGTTCGGCCAGACGCAGGTGCTGCGCGGTGGCTTCTCGCACACCGCTCGCATGGCGTGGACCTCCGGTCGGTTCAACTGTGGCGGCAATCCATTCGGCGTTCAGCGCCGCGGCCATGCGCCGCGCGGTACGGATGACGCGCGGCGTCGTCGGACTGGGGCCCACACACACCAGCAATCGCTCGGCAGTCGCCCACGTGGCATCCGGGGCACGTTCCCGCCGAGCCAGTTCGACGTCGACGTGCAGCCGCTCGGCTGCCAGACGCAACGACAGCTCCCGCAATGCGACGAGATTCGACTTCTGGAAGAAATTCTGCAGCGCCCGTTCCGCCTGCCCGGCCACATAGACCTTGCCGGCCGCCAGCCGTTCCAACAGCTCCTCCGCCGTCACATCGGCCAGTTCCAGGTCGTCGGCCGACTCAAACACGTGGTCCGGAATGGTCTCGCGAACGATGACACCCGTAATCCGGGCGACGATGTCGTTCAGGCTCTCGATGTGTTGGACGTTCAACGTCGAGTAGACATCGATGCCCGCGTCTCGCAATTCTTCGACATCCTGCCAGCGTTTGGCGTGCCGTGAACCCTCCGCGTTCGAGTGCGCCAATTCGTCGATCAGTACCAGGGACGGACGGCGGGCCAGTACCGCATCCACGTCGACTTCGGACAGCTGCATTCCGTGATAGGCAATGCGTCGCGGAGGTATTGATTCGAGACCCTCCAGCAACAACTCGGTCTCACGCCGGCCGTGCGGCTCGACGTAACCCACGACGACGTCCGCTCCGTCGGCCCGCTCCCGGCGCGCTGCCTCGAGCATCGCGTAGGTTTTTCCCACTCCCGGTGCGGCGCCAAAGAATATTTTCAGCTTGCCGCGCCGTGCACGGATCTCGTCCGCTTGGACACGGGCCAGGAGTTGATCGGGGTCCGGGCGGGAGTCGGTCATCGGTAACGTTACGCTGCGGAGACGTCGAGTGAACCAATCCATTTACGGGTGGAACGCGACCATCGCATCCAGCGCCCGGTTGAGCCTCAGGACGTTGACCCGCGGTTCACCCAGGATACCCCAGGTACGGGATTCCACGTGACGCTGTACGAGCTCCAGCACTTCCCGTTCGGCGAAGCCTCGCGCCAGGGCGACGCGAGCAACCTGGAACTCGGCGGCGGCCGGACTGATGTGCGGATCAAGTCCACTGGCTGAGGCCGTGACCAGGTCGACGGGGACCGGCTGGTGCGGAGCGGGGGCGGACGCGGCGCGCAGCCGCGCGATACGGTCGCGGACCGCATCCGCCAGAGCGGGATTCAGCGGGCCGAGGTTCGATCCCGCCGAAGCCGCCGCCTGATACCCAACCGTACCCGTAGCCGACGGGCGACTCCAGAAATACTGCGGAGCATCGAATGGCTGCCCGATCCATTCGCTGCCCACAATCTTGCCATCCACGATCAGCAGGCTTCCGCTCGCTTCATGCGGGAAGAGCAACTGGACGGTTGCCGTGACGGTCAAGGGATACAGGATGCCCGTGGTAAAAGTCAGCAGCGCCAGCAGCACCATCGCTGGCCTGATATCGCGCGTCCAAGTTCCTGGCATGAGAGTGGCTCCGAATTCGTGGTGAATGGGTCAACAGGGATCTCATCCGTCGTTCAAGACAGGCCACAGGCCAGGAGGGCGAGATCGATCAGCTTGATACCGACGAAAGGTACGATCAGCCCTCCGACGCCGTAGATCAGCAAGTTGTCCCGCAGCAGCATCGCGGCCGTGGCGGGTCGGTACTTTACCCCGCGCAGGGCCAAAGGTATCAGAAACACGATGATCAGCGCGTTGAAGATCACCGCCGAGAGAATCGCGCTGTTGGGTGTGGCCAATCGCATGATGTTCAGCTGATCGAGCTCCGGATAGGTCGACGCAAAGGCGGCTGGAATGATTGCAAAGTATTTGGCAACGTCGTTGGCGATGCTGAAGGTCGTCAGGGCACCACGCGTCATCAGCAGCTGTTTTCCAATCCGGACAACTTCGATCAGCTTCGTGGGATTCGAGTCCAGGTCGACCATGTTGCCCGCTTCCTTGGCAGCCTGAGTGCCGCTGTTCATGGCCACGGCGACATCGGCCTGTGCCAGGGCCGGCGCGTCGTTGGTGCCGTCGCCGGTCATGGCGACGAGTCGTCCGCCTGCCTGCTGTTCGCGGATCAGATTCAGTTTGGCTTCCGGTGTCGCCTCGGCCAGGAAATCGTCGACCCCTGCTTCGGCGGCGATGGCCGCCGCAGTCAGGGGGTTGTCGCCCGTGATCATGACGGTGCGGATGCCCATGTGGCGCAGCTCCGCGAAGCGCTCCTTGATCCCACCTTTGACGATGTCTTTGAGGTAGATAATGCCGAGCGGTTGGTTCCCTTCGGCGACAACCAGCGGCGTTCCTCCCTGGCGGGAGATCCGTTCGGCCTCCTGCAGCACTCGTTCTGGCAAACGTCCGCCGGCTTGGGCGACGTAGTTGGCTAACGCGTCGACCGAGCCTTTGCGAATGCGCCGCCCGTCGAGGTCCACGCCGCTCATCCGCGTCTGGGCCGAAAAAGGGACAAAGTGGGCGTGCAGCGGATGGACATCGCGTCCGCGCAGTCCGAACTTCTCCTTCGCCAGCACAACAATACTGCGTCCTTCCGGCGTTTCGTCGGGCAGCGAAGAGAGCTGGGCCGCGTCGGCCAGACGTTCCGGCGTGATCCCCTCCGCGGGAATGAAATCGACCGCCTGCCGATTGCCGAGCGTAATGGTGCCGGTCTTATCGAGCAGCAACGTGTTGACGTCCCCGGCCGCCTCGACGGCACGTCCCGACATGGCGATCACATTCGCTTGAATCATGCGGTCCATCCCGGCAATGCCGATCGCCGACAGCAAGCCACCGATCGTGGTCGGGATCAAGCAGACGAGCAGCGCGATCAGGACGGTGATCGTAATGGGCGTGCCCCGGCCGGTCTGCGCGACACTGTAGAGCGAATAGGGAAGCAGCGTGGCGCAGACCAGCAGGAAGATGATCGAGAAGCCCGACAACAGGATGCCCAAAGCAATCTCATTGGGCGTCTTCTGACGTTTCGCCCCCTCCACGAGATGGATCATCCGGTCGAGGAAGCTCTCGCCCGGATTGGCGGTGATGCGAATCACGAGCCAATC
>JBFWYF010000836.1:0-3754 GCA_050186685.1 Pirellulaceae bacterium | reverse complement strand
CGGTCCCGCTCGACGTCGCCAGGCAGAATCGCGTTCCCTTGACGCGGCCAAACGACTCCTCGAACTGCCGGATCGCTTGCCCGCCGCTACGCCCCCAGTTCCCCCCGCGTACGGCCTCGGCCAGCTGCCGCTCCTCGGACTCGTCGAATACAGGCCACTTGGGAAAATCCGCCCGACGGACCGGTTGGCCGCCCAGCAAGGCGGGTTTGTCGCTGGCGGATTGGGCGACGAGACGCGTGGCTGCGGCGAGTCCCGTTCCGGCGACCGTGCTGCCGGCCAGAAACCGGCGGCGATCGATGCGATGTTCCATTGGTGCGCCCCCAGATGGTTCCGAAAGAGTCTGCGGTTACAGACGCAGCCACTGGGCTGCGTTCGTGCCATAAATCTTCTGTTTGTCTTCATTGCTGGCGCGCAGCACTTCCAGCTTCAATAGCGCCGGATCCGGATAGCTGAAAGGCATGCCGCTGCCAAAGACGAGCCGGTCGGCGCCCAGTGCGGCGATCAACTGGCCGATCTCGTTTTCCATCAGCGCCGTCAGCCGCGAGATCTCGATCAGATAGTTCGGACCGCCTTCGGTGCGGCCCAGCGGTGAAGCGGTGTACCGCAGCCCGTTCAACAGCAGGAACTTCGCTCGCGGGCACGCCTTGACGAGAGGTGCCACTTCATCCAAGGCCACGTCGGGGACATCCACCAACCACGAACGCTGGCGATAATCCTCGACCCGCATCGGAATCGTGACGACCATCCCCATCTCCGCTGCCATGTTGACCATCTCGAGGCATCGGGGATCGGACAGGCTGTAGTTGTGCCATTTCGGATAGAGACGCAGGCCAATCATTTCCCACTTTTCGCGGCAGACCTTCAAATCGTGTTGCCAATCCGCATAAGCGGGGTTGATCACGGCCAGCGGGAGCAGGCGGTCGTGCTGTCCCTGGCACTCTCGCATGAGATCCTCATTGGCGGCCTGAGGATTGCGGTAGGTGATCGCAGTGGCGCTCGACACGAGCGCCCGGTCGATCCGCTTATTGTCCATCAAGCGCAACAAGCCTGGTGCGGTGTGGTGTTCAAGTCGCCGAAAGGCGAACGGGCCCAGATAGGCGTTGACATCGATGATCATTGGAATCCCTCACCCGTTGCGGCGGGCCAGGAGCTGAGTCAGGTTGCCGCCCATGATGCGAGCCTTATTTTCGGCCGACAGCTCAGCGGCGCGCATGCGCCCCACTCCGGCAGTCAGCGACATGTCGCAGCCGAAAACGAGTCGCTCTGGGCCGAGTACTTCCAGCGCCAATTCCATCACCCCGGCATCGGTGACGCTGCCGCTCGTGTCCAGAAAGACCGAAGGCGCTTTGCGCAGCGCTTTGATAGTCCACTCCCAATCCCCTCCGCCGCAGACGTGAGCGCAGATGAGCATGAGCTCCGGGTAGCGAGTCGCGAGCTCCGCGAAATCGCCGCCGTCCGAGATCCGCGGCTGGTCCGGAAGCGGATAGTTGATATGACCGGCATGATGCAATACGGGAATCCGCAGCTCGATCGCCAGTTCCATCAGGGGGAACACAACCGGCTCCGTGCACTTGTGTTCGTTGTACAACTTGATCCCCATGAAGCCGCGCTCTTCGATACAGCGCTTTGCTTCGTCCAACGCATCGTGGCCGGTGCCCGGATTGACGTAGCAGTAACCGAGTACGCGCCCGGGGAACCGTTGCATGGCTTCCCACACCCACTGATTGCACTCTCGAAAACCCTCCGCCGTGGCGGGGCGGCGCGGCGTCAGGATGGAGCAGCAGAGTTGATCGATGCCCAGGATGTCGGCGGCCTCGATCAATAGCCGGTCGTCTTCCTCCCAGTTGCGCGAGGCGTGGTGACGGAGGTGGGCGTGGCAATCGATCACCTTGGGTTTCGTCGAACTGGCGGTGGCCTCCTGGAGTGCGGGCTGTTCGGCACCGGCGCGAGGCGGCCTCGCTTCGCTGCTCGCCGCCAGGGTGACGGCCGCCGCCGTACCCGCCAGAAACGTCCGCCGTGTGACACTGTTTTCATCCATCGCCATGGATACTCCTCCGCTGGACTGCTGGAAAATTGCAGCACGCCGCCCCGCACTCTCGCCCCCGGTACGGACCTGGCGCCGATCGGCCGCGCTCCTTCGCCGCCAGACGCACCGCACGACTAGGGGTGGCTTCGTGACACGGCTGGCTTTGCAATGCCGCGCGACGTTCGAGATTGTGTGCCAAAACCGTCGGTCGCAACAGACGGCAGCCCACCAGGGGACTCGAAAGGGGCAGCATGTTCCGTTCTCGCAGCGAACTTGCTACAAGAGTGGCGGTCAGTAACGTGTGGCCGGAGCTGAACACGGCACCATTCCGCGGAGAATCGCGGCAGGAGGAAGATAACCATGGCCAGGTTTCACTTTCCGCGGCGACCCGGGGCAGGGGCGAGGCTCCGTCCGAAAGCCACTTGGTCCTCACCCTGCGTCCCTCGCGGAGTACCGGGAGACGGTAGTCGGGAAGCCCCTTCGCGATCCGCCATGCCGGGCTGTCGTACAGCGCCTGGTCCGTTTGTACTTCTCGTGCTGATCGGGCTCGTCGCAACCCTGCCAGTCGTTGCTCAGGAACCCCGTTCGCCGGGCAAGCATCCCGTGCTGGAGAGCCGGCGCGGATTCGGCAATGGGGAGACCCACGAGCGGCGAGTCGAGCGCATCATGGCCATGAGCGAGGCCGCGATGCTCGAACTGATACCGATCAAATCGCCGATCCTGTTCTGCGCGTGTCCGCATTGTCGCCGAGGCCAGCAGGAAATGCGGGGGTTCGAGTGGACCATCGAACATCCTCGCGAGATGCGCTGCAGTTACTGCAACACGGTCTATCCCAACGAGCAGTACGCTCCCAACCGCACCGCGCAGGGAACCAATTCGCTGGGCGAGCCGGTGACGTACGCTTACTACTACGATGAAGCGAGTCGCCGCGACTTCTGGCTCGAGGCACGCATCGACCTGTTCCGTCGCGACTGGTTCGTCGACCAGTGCCTCGATCTTGCTCGCGCATATCATTTGACGCGAAAGCCCGAGTACGCTCGGCGCGCGGCGCTGATTCTGGATCGCTTTGCCTGGGCTTACCCGCGTATGGCCGTACTCAATCAGTGGCCTTATCGCCGGCGGGAGATCGCCGCACCGACGCCACCCTATCCCCATACGGGTGGCAAGTGGGGACGTTGGAGTCCCGACGAGATTCCTCATTCCCTGCCGGAAGCCTACGACCTGATCCACGATAGCCCGGAACTCGACCGGCTGTCCCGCGAGCAAGGTGTTGATGTGCGCCAGCGGATCGAACGCGACTTCTTCCGTGCGACGGTCGCCCACATGTTTGCCTTCGGCACGGAGCCCAGCGACCACTTTCACAACATGGTTCCCTCGTACGCGGCACGCATGGTCAACCTGGGACGTGTTCTGGAAGAACCCGAGTACGTGCACTGGGTCCATCGGTGGGTGAATGAAATGCTCCGCAACCGGTTCTTTTATGACGGCATGTGGTGCGAGGCACCCTCGTATCACTACCAGGTCGTGGGAGGGATTCAACAGGTGCTGCGCACCTTGCGAGGCTACAGCGACCCGCCAGGCTATCGCCATCCGCAAACCGGCCTGCGTCTGGACAACGTCGACCTGGAACGCGAACTGCCGTTTCTGGCGAAGGCGATCCGCAGCCCGGAGGTGGTGGCCTATCCCAACGGCATGACGGCGCCGATCCACGATACGTGGGCTTCACCA
>JBFWYF010000835.1:0-3756 GCA_050186685.1 Pirellulaceae bacterium | reverse complement strand
GACCGCAATTGTCCTGATTACACCTCTGAATGAACCGCTTCTGCGAAAGCCGTATGCGGGAAATCCGCACGTACGGTTTGATGAGGAGGAGGGCTCGGCCCACAACCGACCCTCCTTACTCTACCGGCCACTGCGGGAGCCGTCCCCCCTATCCCTGGCGAATTTCGGCAAACGGGCACGAACGATAAAAAGCCCCAAGTCATTTCCACTCAGGGCTTAAAAAAGGGTGGCTGATGGGGATTGAACCCACGACCCTCAGAGCCACAATCTGATGCTCTACCAGCTGAGCTACAGCCACCATGTCCGAGTAGTTTAACGAGCCCCGCCGCGTTTGGTCAACGGCGTGCGCTCCCCCTCGTGTGAGCCGAGGGGAAGCTTACGGAGCCGCAGGCGTGCCGGCTAACGGGCCGCTGCCCCCGCCCGAGCTGACATCGTGAGACAGGATTCGCTGCGCTTCCTGCAACACGAACTTCGCGTCCATAAACGGCTCGTACCCGATATCCTGCCACCGCACTCGACCAGCCCCGTCCACGACGAAGGTCCCGTGCAGCGGCTGCTGCTCGAAATCGTCGTAGCAGCGATACGCACGAAAGGACTCCAGCCCCGCATCGCTGCACAATGGAATGGGGAACTTGCCATTTTCGTAGTTGCCGATGGCCATGTTCAGTCCCTCGCGATCATCCGTGCTGATCGCCACCAGCTCGATGCCGGCCTTCGCAAACTCGTCACGAACCGGGGCAAACTTCTGCAACTGTTCGGCGCAGTGCAGGCAGGCGTGCCCCAGATAGAAGATGACGACGACTGGGCGCCCCACGTAATCGCGCAAAGAACGAGGCTGACCGCTGCTGTCGGTCAGCTGCCAAGGCGGCGCCGATGGCGCTTGCCAGCGGAAGGGGCCCAGCGAGTCCAGCGTCGGGCGGACTCCGACGTCGTTGGCCGCGACAAGCGGCTTCTGCCACGGCGTGGGAAGATTCAGCTCCTGAGCAATCGGAGCGAGTCGCGCCAGCGGGGGCGCTGTCGCGTCGAGCGATCCGGAGATGTCCCGCAGCTGGTCGAACGCCCGCCGAGCTTCCTCGCGTTCGCCGGCCCGCCAGCACAGCTCGACCTGTGCCGCCAGCGGCAATACTTCGTTTTTGTGCCCGGCGACGAAGTTGCGCATGGCTTTCAGCGCCGGTTCTTTGTCTCCGGCTTGCAGCTGCACCCAGGCCAGGTAGCTCGCCTCGACATCGCCGGCCTTCTTCAACAACTCGTGGCCATGCCGAAAATCGCTGGCCGCGACCGCCAGGTGCCCCTCGATTTCCTGGATGGCCTTCTCGAGGGCACGCAGTGGGGCGTCGAACGCCTTGCGAGCGTCGTCACCGGCTTTGGCGATGTCGCGCTCCTTCGCCTTGAGACGTTCGGATCGAAATGCCTTCTCGGCTTCCTCGCGCGCCGTTTGTACCGCGCTGTCGTCGCCGCCCGCCTCGCGGGTCTTACGTTCCGCCGCGGCCAGCTTCTCTTTCTGCTCATCCCCGGGAACGGCGGCGTCTTGCGCCTTGCGTTCGGCTTCCTGCCCGGCTTTCTCGCGTGCCTCCTGCTTGGTGCGCTGTCGTTCCTGCAGCACAGTCAGTTGGGCACGCCCCGCATCCAATTGACCCCGCCGCACCTGGGCGACACCTAAGTGCCGCAGCCGCTTGACTTGCTCCGTCTCATTCTCGGTCGGCTCGAGATAAGGGGTCTCCGCCAGCGCGATCAGCTCGTCCCACATCTCGAACCTCGTCAGTACCTGGAATAAACGCAACCGCCCGAACTTGAAGCTGCCTCGCTCCAGCGTGTTGTACTTGGGATGCCTCGGCAGCTCGAGCATGTTCTTCGCCAGCGACAGCGCATCGCGCGACCGGCCCACGAAAATCAGGTTTCGAATCAGCCACTCGTTGTTGTGAGCGAAGTTGTGAATCTGATCGGGCAACACACGATCCCGCATCATGTGAGCGTGATCGACCCGCGCGGAAGCTTCCTGTTGCCAGCAGGCATCGTCGTACCGCTTGAGCCGCGAATAGATGTGCCCCGGCATGTGCCACATGTGGGCAATGCCCGCGGCCGCCTGGCCGCACGTGGCGGCGGAGCGCAACGCCAGATCCGGCTTTTCGTAGTCCCACAGATGGATGCGATAGTGATGCGCCGGATGCAGCGGATTGACGGCGAAAATCTGCTCCAGCAGCGCATCCACCGCCAGATAACTGACGATGGGCATTTCCGCATCCCGATTCAAATACAGCTGCAAAGCCAAAAAGGCCTTGGCCTCGACATCGTGCGGATACTTGAGCAGGATGCGTTCGAGCGCTTTGGTGTAGGCTTCGGCGCGAGGTTTCTTTTTGCCGGCGTCGGCGCGGTGGTAGGCGTCCAGCGCCTCGATAAACAGCCGCTCCCGGTCACTGGCCTTGTCCTTCCGCTTGACCGCCTCGGCAATAAACCCCTTCGCCCGCTTGGCGTTGTTTGTGTTCGCCATGGCCATCCCCCAATACTCCATGGCGCAGTCGGGATCCAGCAACGCCACCTGGCGAAACGATCGCTCCGCCTCGAAGTACCAGAACCCATGCAGCAGTCCGACCCCCTGGTTGAAGAACGCCTTTACCTGCTGCACCTGGGTGGTCACCGGAAAGTGGACGTAGCCTGTGTCATGCATCAGATACGCCCGCTGACGCGGCCCCTCGTTAAAGGCCTCGCCGTGCGTCGAATGTCCCGCGGGCAGCGACGCATCCTCCGCGGACTTTTCACCGGCGGGCTTTTCCCCAGTCGCCTTTTCCCCAGAGGCCTTCTCCCCAGAGGCCTTCTCCCCAGAGGCCTTCTCCCCAGAGGCCTTCTCCCCAGAGGCCTTCTCCCCAGAGGCCTTCTCTGCGGGGGGCTTGGTACCGGCGTTCTCAGCGGGCTGGCTATCCGTTGGTTTTTCCAGTGCGGATTTTTCCGAAGCGGAGTCCTTGTCGGGGGCAACCGTTGCTTCCGACGGCACAGCCGCCGACTTGTCCGACGGTTCTTCGCCGGACAAGGCCGGAACAGCCAGCCACACGGCCATCCAGCAAGTGAGCAGAACGATCGACGAGCTGCCGGGCAGGTAGCGGCGCTTCATGGGGACCATCATCCTGGGCGGGGGGCGGAGGGTGAAACGGGGGAAGCAATCCGGACGGAATTATCCTAGCCCAAACAACGCGCGGTGGCGAGCATGTGTCCGGACAGACGCGCGGCCCATTGTCTCCCGCCTCCGAAGACGCGGTACGGAACTCCGACACGGATCGGTCCCACGTGCCTCGGACGGTTCGCACGGCCAGTGCGCCGCGATCGGCGCAGACTCGTGTTCTCACAGACGTAAACTTCGGTTTCAATAGGGACCGCCCCGAAGCCACGCCACCGCAGGAGAATCATCGCCCATGAGGATCACGGGACTTGCAATTAGCGTGCTGTTGTTTGCCAGTTGGAGCTGCCTCACGCCCGTCGCGGGATGGGGCCAGGATATGCCGCTCAGCGAAATCCTGCTTCCAGGTGAGGACTGGCAGCTCGTGGCCGACGGACTGAAATTCGCCGGTGGGTCCGCCGCGGACAAGGAGGGCCGTGTGTTTGTGACCGATATTCTCGAAAACAAGATCTACGTCATCGGACTCGATGGCAAAACCTCCGTCTTCGTCGCCGACAGCCTGCGTACCAACGGCGTCATGTTCGGACCGAGCGGCCGGCTGTTCGGCTGCCGGAGCGGCACCAAGGAGATTGTCGCCTACGACGCAC
>JBFWYF010000834.1:0-3759 GCA_050186685.1 Pirellulaceae bacterium | reverse complement strand
CAGGTGGCCGAGCGGTTTGAGCTGTTCATCCAGGGCATGGAAGTTGCCAATGCTTACACCGAATTGAACGACCCGGACCTGCAGGAGGAGCTGTTCCGGACTCAGCTGGCAGGCATGCCAGCGGAAGAGTCCATGGCTCGAATGGACCACGACTTCGTGCGAGCTCTGCGGCATGGAATGCCACCCGCCGGCGGGCTGGGAATCGGCATCGACCGGCTGGTCATGCTCCTGACAAATTCCACGTCGATTCGCGACGTGATTCTGTTTCCGTTGCTCCGTGCGGAGGCCGCATCGTCCGAGAACGCGAATCCTGAGTAGCGCCTCGGCAGTTTGCCGCGGCGGGTACAATTCGACGACTTCAGCCAAGGATGGCGCATGTACAAGCTCTTACTGTCGTGGCGATATCTGCGTACGCGATGGATCGCGATGGCGTCGATTGTCAGCGTGATGCTGGGTGTGGCGACGCTGATCGTCGTCAACAGCGTGATGGCTGGCTTCACCGAGGAGATGCACAAGCGGCTGCACGGCATCTTGTCGGACCTGGTATTCAGGGCGGCCGGACTCGAAGGCTTTGCCGATCCCGCTTTGCATGAGCAGAAGATCCGCGAGGTAGCGGGCGACGACATCGAGGGCATGACGGCGGTGGTCCACATTCCGGCATTGCTCCGGTTGAAGGTACGCGGGCAGTATCACATGTCCCAGATCAATCTGATCGGGATCGACGAGCGGACGTATGCCAATGTGAGTGACTTTTCCCAGTACCTGCTTCACCCGGAAAATCGCCGGCAGCTGAGCTTTCTGCTCCGTGAAGATGGATATGCGCCGGGGCGGCAGGACTTCCCGCCGTCTGGCTGGCGCCATCGCCGGGCCTGGGCGGAGTTTGAGGCCGTGATGGCGGCCGAGTACCGCCGTCGCGAAGCGCTGCTGGCGGCAACGATGCCGGTGTCCCCCGACGCCGGATCCCCGACGCAACCTCCGGCCGTTCGCCCCCCTTCGGATCCGTTCGCTGCGGTACCGGAAGGGTCCAGCGCCGCGGCCACGGGCCACCAGGTGATGGATCCCGCCCAGGAGCAACACCCGGGCATGGTGCTGGGGATCGCTATCAGCACGATTCGAGGACGTGACTCGCAAGGCGAGGTGCGCGACTTCTACCTGGCGCGTCCAGGTGACGATGTGGAAGTGATTTTTCCCAGTTCAGGGGAAAAGCTTCAGCCGGTGCGGGCGTTCTTCACCGTCGTAGATCTGTACGAGAGCAAGATGAGCGAGTACGACGCATCTTTTGCGTTCGTGCCGCTGAAGACTTTGCAGGATTTGCGGGGAATGATCGATCCGGTGACGGGCACATCCTATGTCACATCGATCCAGATCAAGCTGAAGCCAGGCGCCGACCTGACGGCGGTACGTGACAAGCTGCGTGCGGCTTTTCCCGCGGATCAGTTTCCCTACCAGATCGAGTCCTGGCGCGACATGCAGGGGCCTCTGCTGTCAGCGGTCCGCATGGAAACGACCATTCTGAACATCCTGCTGTTCCTGATCATCGCCGTCGCTGGTTTCGGCATCCTGGCGACGTTCTTCATGATCGTCGTGGAAAAGACGCGGGATATCGGAATTCTGAAAGCGCTCGGAGCGCCAAGCCGCGGGGTCATGAGTATTTTCCTGGGGTACGGTCTGTCGCTTGGCACCGTGGGAGCCGGAGTGGGCATGGTAATCGGCCTGCTTTTTGTCTGGTACATCAACGGCATCGCCGCAGTGCTGGAAATGTTAACCGGGCAGGCCGTTTTCGATCCGACCGTGTATTACTTTGATCGCATACCGACGAGCACCAGCCCGTTGATGGTGGCGTGGGTTGTGTTCGGGTCCGTGCTGATTGCGGTGTTGGCCAGCGTCCTGCCGGCGCTGCGTGCGGCGCGCCTGCACCCCGTGCAGGCGCTGCGGTACGAGAACTGAATCGCGAGCGGGTTGGCGGGATGCCAACCGGAAAGGTAAGCGGCTATGGACAGCTTCTATGCGTTGCGAGCTCGGCCCGTCGCAGACGCCGCCGCCTCGGCGTCGACTGCGGCGGAGGTCAGCCTGCTGGCACGTGGAGGGAATGAACGGGTACGGCTGGATCCGGCGCACCGACCACAGCCGCTGGCCAGAGCCCATGACCTGGTCAAGAGCTACCGCAAGGGCCGCCACCTGGTACCGGTTCTATTGGGCGTTGATCTCGAGATCCGGGCCGGCGAGTTTGTGGCGATTGTGGGTCAGAGCGGATCGGGCAAGAGTACGCTGCTGCACCTGCTAGGAACGTTGGACGCGCCAGACGGGGGCGAGATTCATTTCGACGGCCAGCGCATCGACAACCTGCCTGTCCTGCAACGCGACCGGCTGCGGAACGGCACCTTCGGAATGATCTTTCAGTTCTATCACCTGCTGCCCGAACTGACGACTCTGGAAAACGTCCTGTCGCCGGTCATGATCGCGGAAGGGGCGTGGCAGTACTGGAAGAACCGGCGCCGACACACCGAACGAGCGCGGCAGTTGCTAGAAATGGTTGGCTTGCAGCACCGCGCCACGCATCGGCCTCAGGAATTGTCAGGCGGCGAGATGCAGCGTGCCGCCATCGCCCGAGCGCTGATCGCCCAGCCCCGCCTGCTGTTGGCCGACGAGCCGACCGGCAACCTGGATCGGCAAAATGGCCAGGAAATCCTGAAGATTCTGCGAACCTTGAACCGGCGCGAGAACGTCACTATAGTCATGGTGACGCACGACAATGGCTTGGCCGAGCAAGCCGATCGCATCGTGCGACTGGCCGAAGGGCGGGTTCAACGATCTTGAGCGAACTCGCGTTCCAGCTGAGGGAGATGGTGGTACTCGATGTCGCTTAAGGTCTACGTTTCTGGCCAGCTTTACGACAAAGAGCATGCCAAGATCAGCGTCTATGACCATGGATTGCTCTATGGCGACGGCGTGTTCGAGGGCATGCGCAGCTACAGTGGCAAGGTCTTTCGACTCGCGGCGCATCTCGACCGGCTGTGGGGTTCTGCCAAGGCAATCTGCCTTGAGATTCCGATCTCCAAGGATGCGATGGCGCAGGCCGTCAACGAGACGTTGCGGGCCAACAAGATTGAGGACGGCTACGTGCGGCTGGTCGTAACCCGCGGGGCGGGCACCCTCGGCCTGGATCCCAACCGCTGCAGCAATCCGCAGGTCATCATTATCGCCGACTACATCACGCTTTATCCGCAGGAATACTACGAGAACGGCCTGCAGATCATCACCGCCAGTACCATCCGGAACCACACTGCGGCGCTCAGCCCGCGCATCAAGTCGCTGAATTATCTCAACAACATCCTGGCCAAGATCGAGGGCCTGCAGGCCGGATGTATCGAGGCGCTGATGCTGAACCACAAGGGCGACGTCGCGGAATGCACGGGCGACAACATCTTCATTGTGGCCCGTGGCGAGTTGTTGACGCCTCCTACCGACGCCGGAATTCTCGAAGGTATCACGCGTGACGCCGTGATCGAATTGGCCCGTGGTGCTGGCATCCCGGTCCGCGAAGCGGCCTTGAGCCGGCACGATGTGTACGTCGCCGACGAGTGCTTCTTGACCGGCAGTGCCGCCGAAGTCGTTCCGGTGGTCAAAGTCGATAGCCGGAAGATCGGCGACGGCAAGCCAGGCCCTATCACGCGCGACCTGACACGTCGATTCCGGGAACTCACCCGCGCCTGACGTCCTGTTATCCGACGGGGACTTGCCGCTGGCCAGCGCGACCCG